>JAUHZM010000043.1 GCA_030426005.1 Gammaproteobacteria bacterium | reverse complement strand
TCTCTCACGGCTTTAACGATATCGAATATCCGTTGCGGCTCTCGTAGCAAGATTGACCCGCCATCACTGCGGTTGACAGTTTTGGACGGACAGCCAAAATTTAAGTCGATACCCGCCGGTTCCAGTTGCGCCACACGTTGCGCATTCACCGCCATGGCACGAGGATTACCACCGAGCAACTGTAAATAAACAGGTACGCCAGAGGGCGTCATGCTGCCCTGCTTGAGTTCTGGCGCGTAGCGCAGAAACACCTTGGCTGGGAGTCGTTGCTCAGTGACGCGCACGAACTCGGTTACACAGCGATCGATGCCACCCAAACTGGTTAACAATGCACGCATCTCGGCGTCAATTACGCCTTCCATGGGTGCCAAAATGGTCTGCATTGTTTGCTCTCTTCAGTTCACTTGGGCCGTGATTGTACCTACAATATTGAGCTTACGGTAGCCTCGAACAATTAGCGCACATCTCGCACACTGAATATCGTAGAATTGGTACCGGAATATAATTAGACAAAGTAACCAATAACCAAAGGAATCCGTATGACTATGAATTTAGGGGTCACCGAACGACTGCAACCCATATTAGAGAAAGTAACCAAACTGGTTCAGGAAGAAGTGCTCGACGCCGATGTCGAGTTTCACCGCGAAGTTGGCAAAGACGGGAATCGTTTTGCCATGACGCAACGACAACACGAGATCCTGGATGGCTTGCAAGCGAAGGCACGCGCGCAAGGACTTTGGAACTTCTGGCTGACTGATTCCGAACGCGGCTACGGCTTATCAACCGTCGAGTATGCCTATCTGGCTGAGCAAATGGGCTGGTGCGTATTAGGTCCACAGGTCTTCAATTGCTCGGCGCCGGACACCGGCAACATGGAAGTGCTTGAGCGATATGGCTCAGAAGAGCATAAAAAACAATGGCTTGAACCACTTCTTGAAAGTAAAATCCGCTCTGCATACTTAATGACAGAGCCAGATGTCGCCTCCTCGGATGCAACCAACCTGAAATTCAGTGCCGTGCGTGACGGTGACGACTGGGTATTCAACGGCGAGAAATACTGGTCTTCTGGCGCTGGTGACGAGCGCTGTAAGGTGTACATTCTGATGGCCAAAACTGCCGGTGATGAAGCACCTCGCCATGCTCAACACTCGATGTTTGTAGTCCCTGCGGACGCACCCGGCATCAAGATTTTACGCGCCATGACCGTGTTTGGTCATGACGATGCACCACACGGTCACATGCACATTCGATTCGAAAACGTGCGTGTTCCTGCCTCAGCCTTGTTGCTTGGTGAGGGTCGTGGATTTGAAGTGAGTCAAGGCCGTCTTGGCCCAGGCCGTATTCACCACTGCATGCGCGCAATTGGGCAAGCAGAGCGTGCATTGAAATTGATGTGTGAGCGCTCAATGAATCGTACGGCGTTTGGCCGCCCATTGGCTAAGTTAGGCGCCAACTACGACATCATCGCGGATTGCCGAATTGGTATCGAACAGGCTCGCCTACTTTGTTTAAAAGCAGCATGGATGATGGACCAAGGTGATCCACACGCGGCCGCACCGTACATCTCGCAAATTAAAGTCGTGGCGCCAAATATGGCTTTAAAAGTCATCGATGAAGCGATGCAGATGTTTGGTGGCACGGGCGTGTCGCAAGACACACCACTGGCAGACATGTACGCGCAAATGCGTACTCTGCGCTTTGCCGATGGACCAGATTCGGTCCACCGGATGCAAGTTGCCCGTAAGGAACTTGCCGGTTACCGCTAGTACGGCGCTGGTTTATTACGCGTTACGCCGAGCGCCTCACTTTGGCCCTCGACGTACGCGTAAGCGGCTTTCCAATCTTCCGCAAAATAATCACGAATCGCATCGGCATGAGCTTGATTGATCAGTGGCTCTTCGTTCAGCCAGCTGTCAGGCGCAAAACGGATTAAGCGCATTAATAGCCCTGACACACGCACCATCACTTTTTCTTTCATCCGACGACCAAACGTATAGTCGTCGATCCCTATTCCGATTAAGCGCGCATGCGATTCTGCCGGCGATAAGTACTTTTCTGACATCTGACGACGCAAGCGTAATTGTTTGTCGCTGTAGGATTTATGTACCGCTCGGTGACTTAGCTTCGACTTGTCCACACCGCAGTCCAGTGCCTTGCACAGAGTGTCGATGTAAAAGTCAGGATCCGCAATATAATCCTCAAAAATCAGCACGATTGGTTTTTCACCAGTCACCTTCTCAACATGCTCAAACAAACGCATATACGTGAAGTCTTCCAGCTTGCGCACGCCGTTGTTGTTTTCGAGATCAAGAAACTGTTCAAATCGGAAAGTCTGGCCATTTTTGACATACAAACGATACGTCGATGCGGCTAATACATCGTGACGACGCAACGAAATGATGATGCGGCTACCAAAAATCTCGTGGACGCGCTCCACACGATCAAAAATAAACTCGCCCGCTTCACGCGACATTAGAATTTTATCGGCTTTAAAACGGCGTTTCTCACTCTCACGAACGCGAAAGTTATTACGCGGTATGTATTGCAATCCAGTTAGCGCCGGAAATACCGTTTTCTGTAAAAAGGTTGACGCCGCGCGCGCATAGCCAATATGGAAGAAAGTTTCTGGTGCCGACATAGTACTGATTTACCGCGCAAATTCTAAATTGAAAGCGCGCGATTATAACGGCTGAGTCATCATGGATACAGCCTTTGAGGCTTATTTCTGAGCTCGGAGATTGCCGATTTCTGCCACACCAGGCTTTAGTGGCTCATCCTCGCGTTGATGTAAGTCATAGAACCGCATTATGTCGGTAAAGATTTGCACGCGCTCAACATAACGCTTAGCCTGAACACCCTTTGAGTATGGTTCATCGTACAGCGTCGGCAACATGTCACTTATGGTGCGCCACTGCGTGTAGTCTTTGCCCTCACGCTTGGCTTTTTTGTACGCATAGCGAATGTGCTTCCAGCCAATATTGTAGGCACCGACAGCAAACCACGTACGTTCCGGCTCTTTGATTTCTTTCGGTAATTTTCCTTTCAATAAATACAGGTAGCGCGCCGCAGCATCAATACTTTGCGTCATATCAAGCCGATCTTCCACACCGAGATACTCCGCTGTCTCGGTGGTGAGTTGCATGATCCCGCGCACGCCAGTCGGCGACGTCGCGTCATTTGACCACCGGGACTCCTGGTACGCCATGGCAGCTAACAAATGCCAATCGGTTTTGCCGCGCCGCGCCGCCTTGCGAAAGGCGAATTCAAAGTCAGGAAAAACCGTTTCGATTTTGCGATGAATCGCCAAAACATCGTAGGTCGAAAGCCTATTTGGCGCTTTGAAATAGTCATTCGCCAACCGCGCCGGAAGGCCCTCATCCAAGGCCGCTTGCAGGAATCCATTCACGCGACTCAGCAAAGCCGCATCGACACGCTTGGGCAATGCCCAGACCACACCAACCTTCTCTGGCAAAATAAAGCTTCGATTTAAATACGGCATATAGTGTTTTGCGTTCAAGGCGCGGTAATTTGTACTTAATACAAATCGCTCCTTCCCTTTGTCCACTGCGGTAAATAAATCGTATTCGGAACGGTGGTCGTCCACTAGGTTCAGACCGGCCAACTCATCCAGTTGATAGTAACGCGCGCCAGCGAGAATTTTGGCGTCCTGCAGATCTTCCAGCTTCTTTGGGCGCTGAGTTCCACGCTTGTAAATCACCGTGGTCTTGGCCTGATACCATGGAATCGTTGGCTGACTCACGCGGTGCACAAACGGCGATTCGAGAATACCGCCGACGGCAATATCCGCGATGCCACTGTCAAGTAAGGTAAACAGCTCACCGTAAGGAACCACGTCTAAATGCAGCTCCACACCTAGGTCTTCAGCCAGGCGCGCCAACAACTCGTATTCAAAGCCGTAGTGCTGACGATTAAACATAAACTGCGAGTCTGGTTCGTCTGCGATCAGCACGCGCAACTCACCGCTCGCCAGCACCTCATCCAGAGACTGAGACTGCGGTCTTAAATAGTACTGTACTGCCGCCAGCGTGATGAGCCCCAAAATTAGGATCAGCTCAACGTGGCGAAAGAAAAAGCGTACTGCACTCGCCAGCAGTCGATACATTTGAGGGATCACGAGATGAATACGCATGATGCGCAGAATAGCGATTCGCGGCTTACCTCGCAATAAGCAATTGAACCACACTGCAAACTAGTTTATCCTCCGCATCGTTCTGACTGACGGCCAAGCAAACTAGGTCAGAGCCAGCGGAACCGCCAGGTTTAGTTCAGCTTAGACATCTAACGAGGCTGACAATCATTGCAATTGGAGAGGTGGCAGAGTGGTCGAATGCGCACGCCTGGAAAGTGTGTATACGTTTATAGCGTATCGGGGGTTCGAATCCCCCTCTCTCCGCCAGCAATACAGTCTACCCTATTCCGTTCAATCACAGACTCGCCTTATCTTTAATAATTAGCGCCCGACATCGGTGTTATAGTGTCTTAACACTCAGTGCCGACCCTACTTTCCAAACCATGTCTAAATTGCAGCAGTTTCGTATCGCATTGTGCACTTTGACGCTTGTGTTCTCGCTGCCAGGTCTCGCCAACCAACGGGTTTCGGACATTCCACCACCCGAAGGTTTTGAACGCATCGAGAGCACGCCAGAGAGCTATCAAGCTTTCTTACGCGGCCTGCCACTCAAGAAAAACAATCGAGTAACACTTTGGAATGGCGAACATTTGCCACCGGGCTATTACAACTCCCTTGCGGTGCTCGACTTGCCACTGCTGTTCGATTCGGATTTGGAGCAATGTGCCGATTTCAGCATGCGGTTATGGGCTGATTATTTAAAAAGTATTAATGCCTTAGACAAACTTGCTCTGTATGACTACCACGGCAACCCGAAGCCATTCGCCAAGGCGAATAAGGAATATAGGGCGTATCTGCGCTGGCATATGGCGTACTCCAACTCATACTCAATTAAATCCGGCGCTCAGAACGTTGCTTCGCTATCGGATCTCAGGGTCGGTGATATGTATGTGCAAAACATTGATGGCGGCATCGGGCATGTTTCGGTCGTCATCGACCACGCCACTGACGCTAAGGGCAAGCACGCTTACCTGATTGGCTATAGCTATATGCCAGCCCAGCAATTCCACATTGAAGATGCCAAGAATCAGGACAGTCTCGGCGGATGGTTTACGGCCGAGGGGTATCAACGCTACGCGGAATCCGTGTTTGGCACCTTTGGTGTACCAGTCCTAATGCGGTTTCAGACTGCGCATTAAGCAGGCCGCGATTTAACTCGGTATCAAAAGCGGCTACTCTTGCCGATCTAGATCCTAGCTAGCAAACCAAAAAAGCCCCGCGGTGCGAGGCTTTTTTGCGATCACCCTATCCGATCAATCAAAACTCAGCTTTGAATGACACACCGAAATAGCGCTCAGCATCGCGTGGGATTTGGTAGCGGAAGTTATCACCGCTGTAGGTAGTAACATACGATTCATCACCCAGGTTTTTACCAATCAAGGTCAGGACATAACGCCCGTCGTTAAAAGAGAACGCGACACTGGCGTTTAAAATATCATAGCCAGGTAATACCGCAGCTGGGTTAACACTGCCGTCATTCCCCGGTAAATCAGAGACTTGCTCATCCATGTGCACAAACGAGCCGTTTAAAATCACATCGAAGGAAGACATTGGTAAAACGTAGTTTGCACTCAAGGTGTACTTCAAGTCTGGCGAGAATGGCACATCTAAGCCACTTCGGTCAGTACAGCTACCCGCGGCGACATCACGCGGGCAGTTAAAGCGATCAATCTCTGCGTCAACCGATGCAAAACCACCTGAAATTTGTAAATTATCCGTAGCTTGCCATAATAAATCTAGCTCTATGCCTTGAGTAGACACATCACCCGCATTGGTCAAACGGGTAATTGTGACGCCGCTCGAATCATCAAAGTTATTGGCCTGAAATCCCTCGATATCCGTTTTAAACAAGGTCAGGTTAGCAAAAAGCGAATCGGTGGTTAATTTATACCCCAGCTCATACGCGTCTGATGTCTCAGCGCCAATCGGCAAGGTGTCAGTTTCCGACATGTTGTAGAAAGTGTTAAACGCAGGTCCTTTGTAGCCCTGTGAATAAGTCGTATAAAGCATACTGTTGTCAGAGACATCCCATTGCAAACCAATCTTCCCAGAGGTATTAGTCTCGCTGGTTGAGTTTGAGAAGTCAGTGTTGTTTCCAACGCCTCGGACGCCAACACCGCGTCGTCCAAACGGGTCATCATTTAAACGACGATGGTTAAATGACACTTCATCGTCGGTGTAACGCAGGCCGACAATCAAATCCAGCGTGTCGCTTAGTCGCAGCGTACCTTGGCCGAAGACGGCAAAGTTTTCGAATTTCGTATCAAATACCGCTGTGGCAGCGACGATGTCATTAGCAAGACACGTTAACCCGGGATTAGCTTCGAGAATTGGGTCGTTATTCGGGTGTACTTGGCAACTTGCGTCGCGACGAAAGCTACGGTCCGACTCAAGATTCCAATAAAATAACCCCGCTTGCCAAGAAAACCGTTCACCGGCCGGTGACGTGATCCGCAACTCTTGTGAAAACTGCTCCCAGCTTTGGATGCCAATATCATGCAATTGAAAGAAGGTGTTAGAAAAATCCACAGGTTGCGCGGCATCGCCCGCATTAGAAGTAAAGTCCCCCTCGCGGATCTCGGTGTTGTCCCATTCACGACCTGCCGTAATCGACGTCAACACATAGTCACCAACATCGGCATCAATTTGCACTGACAATGCAGAATGATCATCTTGCGTGCTGGTTTCTAAGTCATGATCCACCAATCGTTGAGATAGATCAATATCGGCTACTCCGTTAACGATTCCGGCGCTATTTGGGGCAGCAGGCGAAGTTGGGTTGCGACCACTGGGAAGACCTTCTAGGTCGGCGCAGCAATTATCCTTTGCACTGTAATCCTCTGCGATGACCAGCACGTCAATCGAATCAGAGACATCCCATTCCAACATACCTCGGAACCCAGTGCGATCATAGCCGTTGGTGTCTTGGCCGGTAAACGTATTGGTGATATAGCCATCAAAACTACCATCGAATACGGTTAGGCTCGCGCGTGCTGACTCCGATAGCGGACCAGAAATACGCCCCTTTAGTCGCGTTTCGTTACCCTCAAATACCGACACATCCACACTGCCACTCAGCTCTTCACTAGGCCGCTTCGTGGTCATATTCACCACACCTGCGGACGCATTTTTACCGAATAAAGTCCCTTGTGGCCCGCGCAGAACCTCTAGACGCTCAAGATCGTAAAGATCGGTAAATGCCTGACCGGAACGCGCCAGCACGACCCCATCAACCACGGTTGAAACACTCGGTTCCGCCGCGGTACTGAACGAAATTGTACCGATGCCACGAATGACAACGGTTGAGTTTCGGTTGGTATTGCCTTTACGTACAGAGACAGAGGGAATCAGTTGCTGCAGCCCTTCAAAACCGACCGCATGTGCGGCATCGATTTTATCTGAACCGAGTACGGAAACCGCTATCGGTACGTCTGAAACGCTTTCTTCACGTTTTTGCGCAGTGACCACGATCTCCTCCAGCACGGTTTGTGCTTGTGCGACCGGCATCGATAGTCCGGCGGCAACGGTACTGGTTAGAAGAAGCCGTGGAATGGCTTTTAATTTGGTGTTCATTATTGATCTCCTCTCAGTGGTTGTGGCAGATGCGACGTTGCACCGACCTAGATATTGGCTCTCTGATCTACGTGGAATGGTTCACGTCGCGCCGAACTTACGCCGAGTAGCGCGTCAGATTTCACCAATCAAATCAGTCTACCTTAATAATGAGATGTATTACAATAGATATCTTATACAAGACCATTAAGCGTAAACAACACCTTAACTTGATAGCGAAGGTACGCCACAGTGTTAAAGGCTGTGGAACTTAAGCCGTGCGCATGCGAGGGATTCGTTTCAGTGACCATGCACACAACACAAGGTTTAGCAGCATGCAAAGACCTGAGTACCACCAGAACTCACTACCCAAGCCACCAACCAAGCCCAGCGGCGAGAACAACAAATAGACGACGATAATCGCAGAAATCATGGTCATACTCGCTGCAGGAGCGTAACGCCAGGGCTGCATATCTACGCGCGCAGCCTGCTTGAAGTGCCACGGTGTCGTTCGCGGGCGCCAATGACTTATCAACAACATTATGGCCACCTCAATGACGAAGAGCACCGCGTAGATATGGATAAAATTAAGATCAATATCGATAACGAATTTTAGAATACCGTACGCCACAACATGAAAACAAATAGCAACCTTGGCTGCTAAGGCCGAAACATTGCGTGTAAAGAGCCCTACGAGCACGATTGTGATGACCGGAATATTGTAAAAACCAGTAAATATTCGAATTATTTGCCACAAACCTTCCGGTGCAAACTGTAAAAGCGGCGCCACAATAAATGAAAACAATGCGATAACCACGCTCGCTATTTTTGCAACTCGGATTAATTGCGCATCGCTTACCTGATTTTTTTTAAGCGGCTGATAAACATCCAAACAAAACAGAGTGGCGGCACTGTTTAATAACGAATTGAACGAACTGAAAACAGCGCCGAGTAACACGGCAAGAAAGAACCCCGATAGATAGATTGGCAACACGTCTTTGACCAGTTGGGGATAAGCCAAATCGATTGACGGCAAGGCATCCCCGCCTTGATTATATAGGTGATATGCAATAACGCCCGGAACCATCATCATGAAGGGTACAAGGAGTTTAAAGAAGCCTGATAACAAAACCCCTTTCTGCCCCTCTGCCAAGCTGGCGGCCCCCAAGGTACGCTGGATAACGTATTGATTTGTGCCCCAGTAAAATAAGTTAGCCAAAATCATGCCAGTAAATATAGTGCCGAATGGCACAGGATCTACTGGCGTCCCAATGGCGTTGAGTTTGTGCGTCTCTGTAGTGGCGACAGTGGTTAACCCTTGAATAAAACTGCCATCCCCGAGCAGTATTAGACCTAAAGTAGGGACTAATAGGCCGATTATCAAAAGGCCGATACCATTAATGGTATCTGACACCACCACCGCTTTTAGACCACCAAAAATCGCATACACTGCGCCAACCGAGCCTACCACCAAAACTGTAACCACCAGCGCTTGGGAGTAAGGCAAATTTAATAGCGAGGGCACATCAAATAGGCGCAATACCGCGACGCTACCAGAATACAAGATCGACGGAATCGTAACGAGACCGTACCCCACCATAAATAGAATAACCGTTAAGCGACGAACGCCGTCGTCGTATCGATCTTGCAAGAAGGTTGGCAGTGTCGCAAATGCGCCGGATAGATAGCGCGGAAGAAATACTAACGCCATAATGATAGTCGCAAACCCGGCGGTTACTTCCCAGGCCATAGCACTCATGTTGAACCCGTAAGCCGATCCGTTCAGACCAATTAGCTGCTCGGCAGACAAATTGGTTAACAACATCGAACCAGCGATAAACGTGCCTGTTAAGCCTCTACCGGCTAAAAAATAACCGTCTTTATCTTCCACACTCCCTTTGGTTTTTTGATACGACACCCAGCCGACCAGCGCCATAAAGAAAACGCACGATAACAGCGTAAATATAAGTTCGTTAGCAACCATACCTTCCCCTGCCCTGACCTAATTAGGCCAGAATTGCTCGATTTGATAATTATTATCTGAATCCCTCGGTATTGCCGAAGTCGTTTGATGCAATGCATTTAATGGAATTCGCGCATCAATGCGGATAAACGCAGGAATTTGTTCCAGAGCCAATTGCAGTCGATGAAATTGTCCGCCTTGATATATCGGCCCCATGTCTCTGGACTCCACATCCAATCGTCGCCATTGACCAGCTGGAAAATACACTTCGACCTGCCCGCTCGGGCAAAAACAGGGTGCGACCAAAATGTCACTACCAAACATGAACTGGTTTTCAAACGCCCAAGTCTCTTTCTCCTCTGGGAAGGCCAACACCATTGGCCGTTGTACTGGGAGCCCGCTCTCTGCGGCCTCTTGCATAGTCTTTTGCAAATAATGCTGGAGTCGATAGCGTAAATTGATTGCATCACACACCGCGGCTTCTGCGGATTCATCGTATGACCAAGGCTCACGTGCGCCGATGCCATGTAGTCGGTAGTGAGCAGAAAAAACACCCGCTTGCGCCCAACGCACGTAAAGTGCAGCATCTCGAGTATCCTTGTAAAAACCACCAATATCCGTCGCATAAAACGGTGCACCGGAGAGCCCCCAAGATAAACCACCACGAATATTACCCATCATACCTTCCCAGTCAGCTTGCGGATCTCCGCCCCATTGACTGTTGTAACGTTGGCTCCCAGTCCATGCTGAACGGCTGAACAAAAATGGTCCTGATTGACAGTACTTTTCAGCCGCTTCATAAACGCAGCGGTTATACAGGTGCGCATAGACATTATGCAAAGCCAATCCACGTTCACCGTTGTGAGCTACCATGTTATCGTCCTCAACCTGCTCACCAAAATCGGCTTTAATCATATCCACGCCGAGCTCGAACAACGGTTGATGCGCATCACGCCAAAAAGCGTAGGCTTCCGGGTGCGTGAAGTCCACAATGCCCGATTCTGGCAGCGGTGTAAGAACCTCGCCAAAGGCTTGCATATCCCACGCGTAACGATATGGCTCGCCAGTCCGACAATCTTTCAATAACCAGCCCTTAGCGGCGAATTCCTCAAACCAAGGATGCTTAACCGAAACTAGCGGGTATTCCCATACACAAATTTTGAATTCTAACTGTTTAAGCCGCTTGATTACGGACTCTGGATCTGGGTATCGACTAGCATCCCATTCAAACGCAAAACGCGTATCTGTATCCTGCCAGGCCCGCCCATCAAAGGTAATCACGTCGCACGGGAGCTGTCGCTCACGCACAGCCTCACCCGCAGCAATGATTTCATCAGCGGTTTTGTAGTACGCTTTGGACAAGATTGCACCGCCTGACCAATCTGGCGGGACTGGCGCGTAGCCAGTAAGATCAGCATAGCGCTGTAACATCTGTTGTGGTACCGATATATGCGAACGACTGCGATCAGCGAATAGCAAAAAGACATCTAAAACACTGTCTTCAATTAGCGTGCAATAACTACGCTGAGACCATGCTGGGTAGCCTACCGCGTGCGTCACAGCCGCTGGCGTGTGAACAAATACGCCCCAGCCATTTGGGCTCCAACCAAACGGCGTATTTTTGTACGAGATTTCGCCATTCACACCTAGCGCATCATGATTAAAGGAGCGTACCAATTGACCACGCTTATTCAAAGCACCCCACTTTTCACCGAGCCCGAAAAAGTGTTCACCCGAGGTCAATGCGAAGGATAACAGCCAAGCGCGGTCAGATTTCGCCAAGGGTGGGATTCTGTGTTGACGAACAAAATGGCCATCGTCAGCTGAGCGTGCCAGTAACTTGCCTTGATTGTCAGTGACGGTGAGCGAAAATGGTTGAAACGCAATAGTCACCGTGTAGTTTGACGACCCAACCACGGCAATGCCATCGGATATCTCAAGGGAAAGCTCAGCGAGCATCGGTTCTGACGTGATGAGCTGATAATCGTATTCTCGCTGATGGTCAGAAGTAAGCCGAACGCCACCTTCAAACATCTCCAGATGAAGAAGTCCAACAGACAAAGGGATCGAGACACGGGTTTTTGATGGCTGACTTGGCTGATCAATCACATGCGCTGCGTCAATTTGATTCCAATTCGGCGCATTCAACGTCAGCGCTTGGGCCAGATTATTTTGAGTCATAAATTGCACAAGTACGCTGGCCACCTCAGCGTGTAGTTCGAGTTATTTTATGGTGACCGAGTAAACGAAATTGTCACTACTGCAATACGCAGTACTAACCTCTATGACGCGCCCATCGATACTGATGCTGGCGCGCGTATTTTTTAACGCTGCCGAACCCGCCTTCAACGCGAGTTGATCGGCGACCTCCTCCGTCAAAATAACGGCACTTAGCTCATCCCGCACTTCCACCACGCTGACACCGTATTTCTCTTGGTACAGGGTATATAAAGAGTTTGGCAAATCGCGCTCTTTATCAATATCAGGAAACAACGCGAGTGGTTGTAGTACTATTTCATAGATCGCTGGTAAATCATTGATCGTTCTCAGACGAATCATTTCAACCAATTGCAACTTGGAATCCAAGTTAAAGGTCAGCTGTTCGGGCTTAGTGGCCTTGCGACGCCGAGTACTAATAACGGTTGTTTCTGGAATAACTTTTTCACCACCAGGCTCTCGATACCGGAAAAAACGATACAAAGAGCTTTCTTGCGTGTGCTCGGAGACATACGTGCCCTTGCCCTGTCTACGCCGCAAGAGCTTCTCTGCGACCATTTGGTTCAGCGCTTTACGCACTGTCCCTTGACTTACTCCGAGCTCTTTCGCTAAAGCAAATTCGCTCGGCAGCGTCTCAGCAGGCTTCCAGTAGCCATCCACCAGTCTTTTAACTAAAACGTCATATACCTGTTTATAAAGTGGCTGAAAATTAGTCGTAAGCGTCATGGGTACACCAAGCATTTTTAGTTTAATTGTTAGCCGTTGAGTCACTTAGGGCGCGCACGCTACGGCAGTCTTTCGCACCTATTCTAACGACTTATTTGGCTATCGCGACTATAAAGCACACAATAATTCTAACTAAGCTATCTCAAAAATTAACTTTGATATCTTATATAAGATATAATAATATCGACCATAACCAAATTGCAATACTCAACACAAAACTATCAAGCGACACGATGAATAATATAGCCGAGAAAACCATTCCTCCGATTGGGTTTGGACTATGGAAACTAGATCAAGACACATGTTCAGATGCGGTATACGAAGCCATCAAGCTCGGTTACCGACACCTCGACAGTGCCAGCGACTATGGCAATGAATGCGAAGTTGGTGTCGGAATTCAACGTGCATTAAAAGATGGCTTGTGTACACGCAATGACTTATGGGTCACATCAAAGTTATGGAACACGCACCACGCACGGGAGCATGTTCAGTTGGCCATCGAGAAAAGCCTGAGCGACCTGCAACTCGACTATCTCGACTTGTACTTAGTTCACTTCCCTATTGCACAAACTTATGTGCCAATCGAGGAACGTTATCCGGCCGGCTGGTTTTTTGATCCAGATGCAAGTGCGCCTACGATGACGTTGGCCAGAGTGCCATTGATCGAAACATGGAGAGGCATGGAGGACGTATACAAGCAAGGCTTAGCTAAGCAGATTGGAGTGTGCAACTACAACACCGGTCTACTGAATGACCTTCTGAGTTACGCCAACGTAAAGCCCGCGATGGTGCAAATCGAGTCACATCCCTATTTGACACAAACACCGTTGTTGCGTCTGTGTCAGATGAATGAAATTCCAGTGACCGCATTTTCACCACTGGGTGCGCTCTCGTACTTGGAGCTCGACATGGCAACACAACAAGAGTCAGTATTAGAACAGCCAGTCGTACAAGCTGCCGCTCAGCGCACCGGCAAAACCCCTGCACAAATTGTTTTACGTTGGGGAATTCAACGTGGAACGGCTATCATCCCCAAAACGAGCAAGCCAGAACGCATGGTGGAGAATGCCGCCATATTTGATTTTGAACTTACCGATACTGAGATGCAATCAATCAGTGCGCTCAACCAAAACCGTCGATTCAACGACCCGGGCGTTTTTTGTGTGCAAGCGTTTAATCGATTTCATCCTATTTACGACTAATTTACTTGGCTGAATATCAAGGAGTCCGCATATGATCCGCTACCAAACAAGCAATGAGCAACTTCAGTTTGATACAGGTGCTTTCCCGTCTATTGTTACCAATGAATATGGCTTTGAGTCACTGGCAGAGACGCGCGCTTGGTTGCAAGCCAATCAGGAAGAGTTAGAGTATGAACTTTCTCGATCTGGCGCGGTCCTATTTCGCGGCTTCCCAGTCACAGACGCAGAGTCATTCGATGCATTCTCAGACAGCTTCAATTACTCGAGCTTCACCTACCAAGAATCATTGTCTAATGCAGTACGCATCAATTTCACCAAGCGTGTTTTTACAGCTAACGAAGCCCCCAAAAACGTAGAGATATTTCTACATCATGAGATGGCGCAGACCCCTATTTCACCGCAGAAGCTTTTCTTTTTTTGTAAATCAGCGGCCGACCATGGTGGTGCAACACCGCTGTGCAGATCAGACATGCTCTTTGCAGCACTCGAAAAAGCTGATGCCGCACTCGCGGAGAGATTCGCCAGTCTTGGTCTGTTATACACGACGCACATGCCGGCAGAAGACGATCATGCTTCAGGCCAAGGCCGCAGTTGGCGCAGCACTATGAGCGCTGACAACATAGAACAAGCTGAGGCCAAACTTGCTGGGATGGGTTACACCTGGGAATGGGGCGTAGACGGTAGTTTACAGGCCACGACCCCAGTTTTACCCGCGGTGCTCACCTTAGAAAACGGAACACGAGTTTTCTATAACCAGCTCATCGCCGCTTATCTAGGTTGGCGAGGTGTGCGCGAAAATCCCTCCCGCGCAATTACATTCGGTGACGGCTCCCCTATTCCGCGCGAAGGTCTTGACATGATTGTTGAGCTTTCTAAGGCGTTCACCTATGACCTGCAGTGGCAAGACGGTGATGTTGCACTGGTTGATAACAAAATGACGATGCATGGTCGACGCCCATACAGTGGCGAGCGAAAACGCGAAGTACTCGTTGCGTTAGCGGCTTAACCCCAACCAGTTTCATGCGTTTTATAAATCTATGGCGTCAGCTGGCGCCTGGCCTCGGTGTGGTCG
>JAUHZM010000042.1 GCA_030426005.1 Gammaproteobacteria bacterium | reverse complement strand
AACACAAAAATACTGATTAATCATCTAGCGGGCTCTGACACCATCGACATCAGAGCCCGGTTTTCATAGATGTTTATCTTAGATAACCACCTGCTTCCAATTTCCGCGACGAATCACCCAGATCGCCAAGCCCGCAAAAACCGTTTCTGAGATCAGGATCGACCAGAATACACCACTTGGTCCTAATTCGACCTCAACGGCCAACCACCAAGCCAAAGGGATTTCTAATAACCAAAACGCAACAAAATTAATCATTGTTGGCGTCTTGGTATCTCCAGCACCATTCAAGCTTTGTAGTGCGACCATACCCAACGCCATGAGTGGATAACCATAACAGAAGAATCGCAGGCCCTCTGCACCAATGGCAACAATTTCCGGATCGGCGTTAAATACCGCGATGACTACCTCCGCAAACACGACCAGCAGGATAGCAACCACAAACAAGGTCACAAAATTGAACTGTGCGGCACGCCACAATGATTGTTCGGCACGATTGGGACGGTTGGCACCTAGATTTTGACCTACTAAGGTAGCTGCCGCATTGCCCAAACCCCACGCAGGTAGAAACGTAAAGTGGATTATACGTACCGCTATCGTATAACCTGCAATTGCCACACTTCCATACGGCGCCATGATACGCATCATGAAGATCCAACTCGAAACCGCAATTAAGAACTGTCCGATTCCGCCCAGGGACACTTTGGCCAGGCGCCATGCAACCTCGGTGTTAAAGGCTAATTGCGAAGCACGAACCCGTATCCGACCGCGAAGGTCAAATAAGTGATACAACTGATACAAAATACCGATACTTCGGCCTATGGTGGTCGCGATCGCAGCTCCCGTTACACCATAAGCGGGTATCGGTCCCCAACCAAAAATCAATATCGGATCTAAAATCAGATTGACGCCATTAGCCAACCAGAGGGATCGCATTGCAATGGCTGCATCTCCTGCGCCCCGAAATATCGCATTCAATAGAAAGATATAGATAATGCTGACCGATCCACCGAGCATCACGCCTGTGTAGCCAGCGCCCTGGTCAACAGCTTGTGTTGTTGCCCCCATCATCAGCAAAATCTCACGCGCATACAAAGCGCCTCCCAAACCGAGAATAAGTGACACCAGCATACCGATCCATAGCGATTGAACAGCGACTACTGCTGCCGCATCAGGATCTTTTTCACCAATACGACGCGCAACCATCGCCGTTGTTGCCATACTTAGTCCAATAGCGATTGCATAACACAAGGTGATAACCGCTTCTGTTAGACCAACCGCAGCGATGGCATCTGCGCCGAGTTTAGCTACCCAGAACATATCAACGATCACAAAGACCGATTCCATCAACATTTCTAACATCATCGGAATTGCCAATAGAATCACCGCAGTATTAATGGGGCCGCGCGTAAAATCCCGCTCTTGTTCTGCCAGACTCGTCCTGACCACGATGTTTAACCACTGAAGACGACGACGTAATCCGTGCTTTAAAAATCTCATCTTTTACCTCTGAAGTAACCATCGTAGATTTCGAGGTTACTCGTATTAATTCCTGTAAATCCCCAGTAGAAAACTGGGTAAATCAACGGCCTTGACGTGTGATTTTTTGAGACATGGGGGCCGCTTTCACCTGATCATTCCTTGCAGGTAAAGATGAATTTTCTGATCCGCTATAGTAGCGGTGCCCGAGTCGAATATAGGACTAACTCGGGAGAAGGAGACAAGCTTACTTACAAGTAATCGACAGAACCCGTGTCTTAGTGATGATCACACTCTCTTGGATGACTATGTTCATATCGCACCTGTTTTTCTTAGAAGTAATACCGCTTATGCAGCGTTTGATGGCGTGATTATAACGAGTTCAGCGTTTTGCGCAAATCTCAGGTAATAATAAATTAAAAGATAAGACAGTAGTTCCAGTCTGATAATAGCCGGCACTTTGCTCGAGCCGCATGTACCAAACAACCAAATCCTGCAATGATCAACAGTGCGCTAAACCGTATAGCTGTGCGAAGTTAAATTCAATAGGTGCCGCCCACTACTCGTAGTGTTGGTCAACAAATAATCGCATTGGTTGTTAAATCTGTCATTGAGGCGGGGACTCATCATGGCGCAATACTGTTCGGGATTTTTCCAAAAGGTGACTTCTATTTTTTAGTGTATTGGAATATAAATTAATCCATGAACGAAATATTAGAAATAGATGCTATTGATCGAAGAATAATTAGCATACTCCAATCAGACTCAAGCAAATCGATACAAACGATCGCGGAGCAGGTAAACCTGACTGTCAATCCTTGCTGGCGACGAATCAAACGACTGGAGGAAGCAGGCGTACTTGGCAAACGCACGGTTAAACTCAACCACGTTAAACTCGGCCTCGGTATCACCGCCTTTATCATGCTAAAGACCGATCAACATAGCGCGGATTGGTTAGCGCAATTTACGCGTGCGGTAAAGCAAGTACCCGAGATTATAGAATGCCATCGGATGACAGGGTCTGTGGACTATTTACTAAAGGTATTAGTGCGTGACCTTTCTCATCATGATCAGGTCTATCGACGTTTGATCGGTCTGGTACCAAATCTGGTCGATGTATCGTCGACATTTTCGATGGAAAATCTCAAGCCCGATGCGATCGTCGAATCCTCAACCTACTGACCGGAACGGCCAAAAAAAAACGGTAGCAGGTGGGAACTCACTCCACCGACTACCGTTTAGGTATATATGCTCAACTCCACCAGGATAATATAGAGCGAACAACCCTAGTTTCACTTTGGACTCTGTAACCCGCAGGTGAAACAGTGTGAGTTTCCGTTAGCAAAGCCGCCCAAACCTGGTTTTCCGAATCTGAACCCTCTCCTACAAAGGTTTCAGCTCAGTCACCAGCTTGTTGTTCTTGAACGATAACTGGCCGCTTTTCCACCACATGCTCTGTAACTGCGTTTCCAACCGTTAGGTGTTGAAGGGGAAGGAGCAACCATTCCAAAAACACCGTACTCTCCGCAGCCACCCTACATTTAAATGCAATGTTGGGAACTCACAGTATTATTAAAGCAGACGCGCAGAATTCAATCGTCTGACTTTAGCGGGAAGGACAAATTCACGCAGATTTGGATACCTGTCGAAAACTCGTCGGGGTCTGTCCGGTCACTTTTTTAAAGGCTGAATAGAAAGATGAGCGCGAATTAAAACCAACATCATTCGCGATCGTCAACACGGTATCATCAGTATTCAAGAGCAATTCCATGGCCTCCATTACTCGTAAACGATTTACATAGTCGAAAAAAGTCTCTTTAATATCAAGACTTAAGGCTTGGGTAACATAATTTGGCAACACCTTAATCTCTTCTGACAAAGCGCGTAGTGACAAATTTGGGTCACGATACTTATGCTGCTTTTCCAGTGCAAATCGAATTTTCTGTGATACGTCAGCCAACTGCTCCTCGGATAATGCCGATTTTTGGTACTTGCGGGTTTCCTCGCTGTCTTCCTTTTGGGTTCGTGCAATTTCAATGCGCAAATCAGGGCGTTGACGTAATCCCCACACCGCAAAAAACCACACTAACGCTAATCGAGCCAGTCCATGCCAAGGGTAAGTAGGGTTGGGTACGTGAAATACCGAATTGGCGATCTCTGCTCCAAGCTCAAGGGCAATATTCAGCAGAATTAACCATAATGCCCAACGAAACCACCTCAACTCTAGGTCTTCGGTACTGGCGAACAAATTCATCAGTTTGCGCCGATAACTGGCCAGCCGGATCATTACGAAGGCAATATACACAGTAAATTGAATCAATGCCGCCAGGTTCAAAATGGTATTGAGTATCTCTAGAATCAAGGCGCCACGTGATCCACCATACGCTTCGTTCCAGCTTGCCAACCCTATGAGCACTGCCAGTATCGCTACGGGTACCACCGGAATAATGAAGTGATATTTATCGGTACTGCGCCAACCTCGTGCATGTTCTGAGGTGAGTTCACGCACGTACATCCAAAAAAGCGGTGGCAGCATTAGCTCTACCACCAGTTTGAATAAGGTTAATTGTGGTAAAAACGTGATCCCATCCGTGTAAAAAACCGGCTCGCGGACAATAAAACAAAACTGTGCGACGGCATTCAAAGCAAAAAAAACTGCTAAAGGCAGATACACATTCGAATGCACAATGCGGCGTGCTAACAGGTGTGACGCCAGAATTGACTGCCCCATAGCCAGCGCCGAAATGACAGCAGCGATCACCGACGACATAAGGTGTCCCCTGCATTGGTAGCGGGTCTAAATGAGTTGCCGTGTAGACAACTCAGGCGTGTGATTACGCGACGACTTGAATTAGGTAAAAATGGCCTCGTAGCACATTCCTTGATCATCTGGTCCAATGGGGACCAAAAATATGTCCGTACCTTTCCCGTCATTGCGTAAAGTGTAAGTACCCTGTTCAAGAATATCGTGATTGTCGGCGCGGAATACCGCGGAGAATGGTTCAGAACGACCGTCCTCGACGCGCTCTGCCTGCACCGAACTCACCTCAATCAACTCTAGAGTTAATGGAACCTGAGCTAATTCAAATTGTTGATTGAGTCGAGCTTCGTAATCTTGTTTGGTTTTCATTTGTCAGTTATTTGAAGATTATACGTGAGTATATTCAGATCAGGCACTCAACGCACGTCCAATTGTTGACCGATTGTTGAGGCCGGTGTGTGAATTTATTATGCGGCCGGCTTTTTCACCGCGTGAACATCACTAGGCTTACCGCCATTTTGCCAGTTTGAAATCGCTTTACCATCTCGAAAAGTAATAATGTTAGTGCCCGATGTAGTGATTTCGATACCATCTGCCCCAGTACCTGTCATCGTCCAGCGGATTGCTACTTTATGACCCTCACCAATCAGGTCATTAATCGTGAAGTGCAAGTCCGGATACGTTTTGCGCAAGGATTCTGCCCATTTGATGGTGCCATCGACCTTTGAATGGTGACCGTTGTAGGTGTAATCATCGGCTAAACTAAACTCGACGATCTCGGTTAAACCATGGTTAAACACGCCATCGAAGAATATTCGTGTGGCCTCCTTGTTTATTTCAGCATCGACGACTTGTTGGACACAACCGCTGCTTAACAAGGCGGCAGCCATCGTGATACTTAAGTATGTTTGTTTTAGTGTCATGAAATTCTCCATGTATTTTGTTGGTGCATTACTGTGGCTACTCATCGGCAGCCACAGTGACGCGTAGAAGCACGTACCTTTGTTAGCGGCGCGGCAGCTTAGCGGCATGCACGTCCAAATGCGCTGGCTTGGGATCAGCCAAATGCTGTTGCCACTGTTTCCACTGCACAATCGAGATTGACGTTTGGAGTGAATAGTCCAGCGATATCCAATCAGACCTGTCCGAAGATGCATAATCCGGCTGGCCGGGCAGGATATTCACCGGCCCCTGAGCCGTGTCGACCGTAGCATTGAAAGGCTGCGCGGCTGGTGTACTTGCAAAATAGATTGAGTCGATCTGTGGATAGCTAATGTCCACGCCGCTAACTGATCTAATTTTTGCCGGAGCGCCACTGGCATCAATCCATTTACCATCAGCGGTTTGTAATGCGCATTCAGAGGTCAAGCCTCCGAATTGCGGTGCAATCGGCGGAACCTTAACATTCTGATCAGCAACCGACGCGGTACCATGACATGACATGCACGAGCTGTAGGCCTTGTCAGCGGGACCATCTAGACGAGAGTTACAACCCAGATGGCCTGGATGAGCAAACTTGTCTGCGCCACCATACACATTCAACATATCCACAGTGTCCCAGTCGATTACCATATCTTCAAAGCCATTGAGTCGCGGATCATTCGGATAGGCTGACGCCAACACACCCGCTGGCGGTGTCGAGTTACCCCACATGAGACCTAATAAAGAAATACGGTTCCAGGGATTAGGCTCTTCAGCTTTACGTTGACCATCGGCAACAAAGGTGCCGAAAACCCATTCCGTGCCTTCAGCGCGAGGTTCCTTTACCGCGAAATCAAATTGCAATAACGTAACCGGTCCGTACTTATCTAGACTACGTGGGCACTGCTGACTTTCTTCGGCCATGGTGCATTGTTTGGCACCGGTCGTTGATTTGCAGCCACAAAAATCCGGTGATGAAATGTTTGCTTTCCACGCTGGTAAATTCGCTAACATCGGCATTTCAGCGGGCGACAAAGTCGTAAATAGGGGTTTACCAACTACGGCGCCGGTGGCAAATGACACATTTTCGGTCGGAATCTTCGCGGTGCCATCGGCTTGCCAAATGGTGCCCAAGGTATACGCTGCGGTTGGGTTAAAGTAGCCGACGGCCCACATGGTGCCATTCACAGGCTCAGGTGATGTGTTGACACTAAAACTCACTGGCGCTTCCCGTGTGAGCCCATGCGTGAACTCACGCCCCGCTAGTACATTGTAGGTTTGAAAGGGAATGTTGTACCAAGACCGCACTTTGTTGTTACACACATCCCAATCCGTTTCGACATCTCCGCTGTCGATATTTCCCGCCTGGATATACGCCATGACCAGCCAACTATACTCTTCACCCAATTGCTGTTTAGTTTCGGGATCGGTAGCGGGGTCAAACAAAGCATCAAATCGCGCATCGCGCCATGGTTGTGAATCCGCTTCATCCACTGGTTCCCGCGGAAAATCATCACTCAGGCGAAACACCGGACCTTGATAGCCAGCTGGTGGTTGATCACTGACCAGTTGACCTTCAAACATCTCCGGAAATTTCGGGTCTTGCCAGTAACTAGGGTATGTTCCGGTACAGGTACCGGAGTCTACAACCGGCATTACAGGTGGCTGTTCCGGCGTTACGGGTTCGGGTGAGACCGGCGCCGGCTTTGACACCACGGCGGGCTCCTCGGTTTGTGAATTACAGGCGAAAAGCAGTGAACAAAGCACTGCCAATATCAGCATTCGGATCTTCATGATCATTCTCCTTGCGTGGTTATTTTGGCTGTAGGATGGTTGGATTTGGTGCGAGTGGTGCCGTATCACCGCGAATTAAATTGGCTAGACTGGCAGCCAATTTGGCATTCTCGACTACGTAGAAAGTACCGCCTCGGCCGTTTTGGCTACTGGAGCATTTCTGTTCTGGGTATGCCGAACCGGGGGACAGTGCACCTTGCTGGTTCATGTCTCCAAAGATTGCCAACGATGGTCTCGACCCGTCATCGACCGCAAACTTCGCATGATTGAATTCGTTACCGAGTCCGCCCTTGAGGCTAAACTCCGTGCCATTCCAAGTGCCGCTGGTTGCGATACTCACCGCGCCAGCCTGGCCCAATCGCTCGTCCCAACAACTCAATGGAGTACTCCGATCGGTTGATGGAATTGCGGGATCGGTCCACCAAGTTGCGGTACGCAAATCAATACCGCCGAGCTGCGCGGATACCAATTGCCAGGGAGGTACATGCAAAGCCGATGGTTTAGAAATAAAACGCACACCACTAGAGAGCGTGACGTTGATCACGTCGCTGCTATTGGATTGCTTACCCAAGGTTTGCACTAGCGACTGTATTGATTCGGGGCCGCCATTACGTACCAGCTGCGGTTGTGTGACATCCGTGACCACACTGGCATTTGCTAACCCAGCAATCACATGAGTTAAATCCTCCGGACTGAGTCGCAGTGCGAAGAAGTGTTGTGCCACTGCGATATCATCGTCGAGTGACACACAGCCCAGCGTGTTGCCACCTGACGCACGTGGATGCTGCTGATTCCCGGAACCAGGCCAAGCTGGCGTAGTGACTTGTAGTACCAAACCTTCACCATGCTCGTTCCATGCGACAACACCTTTAGCATGACCCCAGGGCGCGGAACAGGAGTTTTCACAGCCTTCGATCTTCGGCTGTTTATAAAATTGATCGTTCCAGACCACGTAGTAGTAGTCACCCTGGTAGATCTGTTCAAACGTTGCCCCGAGCGGGTCTTGGTCACTGTCGCCAAGGCAAATCTCGCCCTGACTCAGTGTCGGTGCGGTGCTATCAGCGGACACAAACTGCTGACTATAACCATATCGATAGTCCTGCGGCTCACCACCGAATGGGCAGGCCCTTTGAGCTTGGTTGGCACAACCAGGAAATTTAGCCGCATTGAATTTGAATGAGAACCACCAATCAACTTCCTTGTCCCCGCGGATTAGCGGTGCCGGTGCAGAGCTTGAAACCAACTCGACCTTCTTGGCTTCTTGGCTACCTGAATCGCCTGAACTACAAGCCTGTAAAAAAAGGCAGAACGTGAGAATGAGTACCCAGTTACGCGAGATTTTTCCTGCTGCATCGTGGTGTTCGTCCATTGCTCCGGTCTACAGTTACGTCGTTCATTGACATCTGTAGAACAGATTCGCACATTCATTTGTGCACTGCTATAGCACGATTGGATTAGGGCGTACCGACGCCTGTAGGCATGTTATCCCGCTTTTTTTGCACCAATTTTGGTTTCCGTGCCTTGGCGCAAACGATCGATATTGGCGCGATGACGTTGAAACGTGAACGCGACAATCCAGAACACAGCTCCGATCAACTGCAGTTGATGCGGTTGGTTGAACACCGCGAAACTTGCCAACCCTGTGACCGCACTTGCGACTAAGGCGGCTAATGACGAATAGCGACTGACGGCGGCCGTCAACAACCAGACGACCACAAAGACCAATACCAGCTTCCAGCTTAGCGCCGCATAAACACCGATTGCAGTCGCAACCCCTTTTCCGCCCTTAAAACCGAAAAACACTGGGAACAGATGGCCCATAAACGCCGCGATGGCGACCAAGGCCAAAATTCCACTTGATACCCCAGCCTGTTGCGCCAGCAACACGGGGACTAACCCTTTCAGAAGGTCACCTAGTAAGGTAAGAATCGCAGCGAGTTTGCTGCCACTTCGCAATACATTGGTCGCACCAGGATTTCCACTGCCGACCTTACGCGGATCATCCAGTCGAAACAGCTTCGACACGATAATTGCGCTGGAGATAGAGCCCAATAAGTAGCCAAAAACAGGCCAGAGGAAATGAGGGATAGCCGACATAACAAGCAAAGTCTGAAAGTAGTTTGCACTAATTGTACTGTGTTAGAGTTACGAAGGTTTGAAATTTAACCCCGAAGAACAAAATTGGACCGAATCTATTTAAATGGCGTTGAGCTTGAATGTACCATCGGTGTGTGGGACTGGGAGCAGGCCATACAGCAAAAGTTGTCGGCGGATATCGAACTCGCGACCGACGCCAGCATTCCAGCTGAGCAGGACGACCTCGACAAAGCCCTTGACTATCAAAAGGTTGCTGAGCGTATACAAGAAATTGCGAAGTCACAGCCCTATGCCTTGCTAGAAACATTGGCAGAAAAAATCGCCGTGACCATACTCGCCGAATTCGAGACCGACTACGTAAAACTCAAATTAGACAAAGGCGCTGCCGTCAAAGGCGTGCGTAATGTTGGTGTGATAATTGAGCGCCGTGCTTAAACCTGAAGCTTTAATCTGTCCGCCGAACGGCGATAACCCGCCAAAGCATCAGCACTAAGGCTACGGTGAACAGTCCACAAAATAACAGATCCAACTTTGCCTCCGTCACCAGCGCGCCTAGTAGGCCAGCTAGCATGAAGACGAAACACACGACTGGAAAGAAAAAAATTTGACGCAGAGTTAAGGCCCCGGTTTTGCGGCTCATGCTAAGACCTCTGGATTTGTTCGACGCTTTCGCCACCATAGAATCAAGCCAGACCACAGCACAACAATCGCCATGAGGTCTAATGCGGCCCACAACAATTTTAGCCAAAGCCCGCCATAGTCACCAAAGTGGAGTGGTCGTGACAAACTCAATGCGTTGACATACCACGGCATGGTACGGCGATCCGTGACCGATCCATCACTGGCATTAATCAACACAGGCGAAATAACATGCTCTGTCAACGGTGAATTGCCGTGCAAAAACACGGCATAGTGCGCCTTAGTAGAGAATCCACTGCCCGGAAAAGCGACAAATTGCAGTTCCATATCTGGCGCAACGTCGATCGCATCCTGCACAGCGGCGGCCAATGACGCGGACTGCGTGCCCACCATCGCTGATTTGTTTTCGGCAATCAACTCCCGCATCTCACCAGCACGCCATGCATCCAGTATTGGTGACTCTAGGGTATTGATAATGCCGGTAATGCCAACCACCAAAAACCAAGCCAAGCCCACAACCCCCAGCAGGTTGTGGTAATCCAACCATTTAATCGAGACGGACTTGTTGGTGCGCAAAGTGCCAAAGTCCAGCTTACGCATAAACGGCGCGTACAGCACCACACCGGACACCAGCGCAACCACAAACAGTAAGCCCATCGCGCCTAGGAACAACATTCCCGGTAGTCCCAGAAACATATCCACATGGAGCTGCAGGATAAACTCCATCACGGATTCACCGACATCTGCCGGCGGCACCAAGTCGCCGCTGGTTTGGTCGAATGACGCGAAGTGCATCGCAGTACCAGGGGCATCCGCACTCGGCCCAGTGGTAACATTCACCACCGGCCGATCAGTATCAAAGCTCATAAAGATCGGCACTTCACCTGGTCGGTTTGCCAGCGCGAGCTCGAGGATTTGATCTAAATCTAGGCGTTCGCCGTCGGGCTTAGCAGGCTCCCAGACGGCAGGATTCAAAGCATCATCAATCTCGTCGTGAAAAATAAGCGGTAAGCCTGTGATGCACAGCATCAACAGAAATACAGTACACACCAGGCTGCTCCAAGTGTGTACCCAACGCCACTTACGAATGGTCGACGACTGCATTTAAGTACTCGATCTAGGTCTAAACGCCACTTAGAAATTAAAAAAAACCGTAACCGAAATGGTGCTGTAGGAAGACATATACGCCATTTAAAATGATATCGTCAGAATACAGTGGGAATCCGCGCAAGACGTAGACTTCTTGCAAATTAACAAACCCTTTCGCAACGCCCACGACTGGGTCGTTTGCGACTCGTCGCCAATACTTGCGCCTACACCTGCCTCAACCAGTTTGCTGAATGAATTCATGTCTAAGAAACCTTGGAGGAGAGAACATCATTCAATTGTAAATGGTAATCATTCTCACAACAATACGAGTAGTTAAAAGCAGAGTACATCTGTTTTTCATATGGACAAGTCGTAAATTAACGACTGCTATGTCTCATTCCTGACGGATTTAAACAAAAAATATTTAATTGCATAAAATCAATAAGATATTCTCGTTTCATTAAAAATCTAACTATCTAAGACATAACCTATGAAGCGCCTTAATTTTCAATGCAATAACTCACGGTAATTTTGTGTATAAAAAATTATCACTGGCCGACGACCCGTATTCAGCGGTACCTTAGTAATCGCTAACTGATTGCATGTGCAACGGCGTGGATCAATTGGTTTTGCAATGAGTTCCTTGTAAACCTAATTGTTGGAGTAATTGCCATGATGACCAAAGCCAAAAAAGTATTGTTAAACTGTTCACTGCTCACTAGCCTAATTGCCGCTTCCGCCACACATGCTGCGGACGTGGATGCTGATTTGAGCGTCTGTGCTGAGTCCGCGCTTGCTGCCAAGCAGCTGCGCGCTAAGAAACTCAGCCTCGAGATCCCTGGCGATGCAGAAGCCAGCCTTGATCACAGCGAATCTCGTCGCTTCCGTGAGTACTACATCAGCCTTGCCAATCCCCAATCCGGCGAAGAGTTGGGTCTCGCGAAATGTCGCATCAGCGACAAAACCGAAACCCCTGTCGTCGAGTTCGTCGCCAGCCTTTAAGGCCACGAATGACTTGGCAAAAAAAAGCCCATGTTGTGACTCATGGGCTTTTTAGTGTTTCGATGTAACGGATTAGAGATTGAACTCAATTCCTTGCGCAAGCGGCAAATCGGATGAATAGTTCACCGTTGAGGTAGCCCGACGCATATAGCCTTTCCACGCGTCAGATCCAGACTCACGACCACCACCGGTCTCTTTCTCACCACCGAACGCACCACCAATTTCTGCGCCACTGGTACCGATATTGACGTTCGCGATTCCGCAGTCACTGCCCACCGCTGAGGTAAACGTTTCCGCTTCGCGCACATCATTAGTGAAGATCGCCGACGATAAGCCTTGCGGCACATCGTTGTGCAACTGAATTGCGCGTTCTAGGTCTGAATAACGGTATACATACAGAATCGGCGCAAATGTCTCGGTTTGCACTGTTTGCTCTGCTTCTGGCATTTCGACAATTGCGGGATTTACGTAGTACGCGTTCGGATAGGTCTCCTCCAACGCTCTCGAGCCACCTACGACTTCACCACCATTAACCATGGCCATGTCTAAGGCAGCTTGCATGGCATCAAAAGATTGCTTGTCGATCAACGGACCTACTAATGTAGATTGTTCCATCGGATCGCCAATGCGGATTCCACTGTACGCTTTTTTCAACGATGGTACGAGTTCGTCATAAATGTCATCGTGCACAAATAGGCGACGGGTGGTTGTGCAACGCTGGCCAGCAGTTCCAACCGCGCCGAATAAGATAGCGCGTACAGCCATCTCCAAATTGGCAGTCGGCGCTACGATAATTGCATTGTTACCACCTAACTCCAAGATTGATCGACCAAAACGCGCAGCCACAGCAGGGCCAACTTTACGGCCCATGGCGGTACTACCGGTGGCGCTGATCACCGGTACACGCGTGTCATTCACCAATTGCTCACCAACATCGGCGTGACCAACAATGACTTGTGACAAGCCGTCCGGGATATCGCCGACTTCAGCCGCAGCTAGGTCAAATAGTTTCTGACAGGCGAGGGCAGTCAATGGTGTTTTTTCGGATGGCTTCCAGATCACGCTATTGCCGCAGACCAGCGCTAGCGCCGAGTTCCAACACCAAACTGCTACCGGGAAGTTAAAGGCAGAAATAATGCCAACTGGACCAATCGGATGCCAGGTTTCAGTCATGCGATGACCTGGACGCTCTGAGGCAATGGTCAAACCAAACAGCTGACGTGACAAACCTACCGCCAGATCACAAATATCAATCATCTCTTGGACTTCACCAAGGCCTTCTTGGTAGATCTTGCCGCACTCCATTGACACCAGCGCACCAAGTGCTTCTTTGTGATCGCGCAATTTATTCCCTAAGACACGCACCAACTCACCGCGTTTGGGCGCTGGCAAACTCTTCCACGCTTCGAACGCTTGTTTTGATTTAGCAATTGCCGCGTCTACGTCACTCGCGCTGTGTACTTTTACGTGCGCTATCGTTTCGCCATTTACTGGGCTGGTCACGGCTAGATCGCCATTGTTTAATTCTGCTTCACTCAGACCGAGTGCGGTAAATACGGATTCGATGTTCATGTTCTTGCTACTCTTTTGGAGTTAGAAATTGGATTTTGTTACTACATAGGGCTCGACGCGAGCATCGCGCCAAGAACCCGCGTGACTGAATCACGCGACACACGGTTAGTAAAACGCTTGAATACCTGTTTGCGCACGGCCCAAGATCAAGGCGTGGATATCATTGGTACCTTCATAAGTGTTCACGGTTTCCAGATTCAACATATGTCGGATCACCGGATACTCTTCCGAAATACCATTACCACCGTGCATGTCACGCGCATGGCGTGCGATCTCCAAGGCCTTGCCACAGGAGTTTCGTTTTAACAGGGAGATGAGTTCAGGTGCTAGCTGACCTTGCTCTTTGAGACGCGTTGCTCTTAGGCAACCTTGCAGACCAAGTGAAATCTCGGCCAGCATATCAGCCAACTTCTTCTGGATTAATTGGTTTGCGGCCAAAGGACGACCGAACTGTTTACGATCCAGCGTGTATTGCCGTGCGGCGTGCCAACAGGCCTCAGCCGCGCCTAGAGCGCCCCAGGCGATGCCAAGGCGTGCGCTGTTCAAACAGGACATCGGCCCTTTCAGGCCAGCGACATTCGGCAACATATTTGCTTCCGGCACAAACACATTATCCATCACGATCTCACCAGTGATCGAAGCACGCAGCGACAATTTACCTTGAATCTTCGGTGCGGTTAGACCGTCATACGCTTTTTCAAGAATGAAGCCGCGCACAACTTCGTCGTCGGTTTTAGCCCAAACCACAAACACATCGGCGATCGGTGAGTTTGAGATCCACATCTTGGCGCCGCTTAAGCGAAAACCACCGTCGACGGTTTTAGCCCGCGTGACCATACTGGATGGATCGGAGCCATGATCCGGCTCGGTTAAACCAAAACAACCAATCCATTCACCACTCGCCAGTTTAGGCAGGTATTTTTCTTTCTGTTCTTCGGAACCGAAGGCGTGGATCGGATACATCACCAAACTGGATTGCACGCTCATCATTGAACGATAACCTGAGTCAACGCGTTCGACTTCACGGGCGATCAACCCGTAAGACGTGTAACTCATACCCGCACAGCCATAGCCATCCAGCATCGAACCCAGCAAACCTAACTCACCCATCTCACGAAAGATTGCGGGGCCGGTTTTCTCGTCTCGAAATGCCTCAATGACACGGGGTTGTAGTTTATTTTGCGCATACTGATGCGCAGTGTCGCGCGCTAGGCGCTCTTCGTCAGTCAGTTGCTGATCAAGATGAAAAGGGTCTTGCCAGTCAAACTTACTCCACTGTGATTTGGAACTCATACTTTGTCAGATCTCGCTTACGCAGCTACTTGGGTTGCTTCAGGACGCTTATAGTATTGCCCAAATCGGTTGTTGATAAAGTCATCAAACAACACATCTTCTTGTTTCACGAAACCTTTCTGTGGCAATTTGCCTTCCGCCATCAAATCCAATGCCGTGCAGATTCCCGCCGCTGTGGTGATTTGGATCGCGCTCCACAGCTTACCGTTAATGGTTTGGCTGTAGTTTTTGCTCGCGTAGGACTCTTGCACTAACTGG
>JAUHZM010000041.1 GCA_030426005.1 Gammaproteobacteria bacterium | reverse complement strand
CAAGACTGTCAACCGTTGGCAGACCTGCGTGTTGTGCGATCGAACCGTCAGTACCACCACCCGAATAAACGGTGCCTTCAATCGGCTCGCCAACCAACTGAGAGATTGACACTAGCTCTTCAATTAACGCGTCAACGGATGGATGCGGCTGCTTCGCAGGACGATGCAATACGCTCCACATTTCAGTATGTGGTAAACCATCGAAGCGCGGACTTGGCGTACTGGGCGACGCCACGATTGTGTTGATTTTGGCCTGCAATTCTTCACCGGCTGCCTGATCAGGGAATCGCAAATCGATGTACGCATCTGCGCATCCTGGAATGGTGTTGCGTTTTTCACCACCACGCATCACGCCGGTATTCACGGTCACTTGTCGTGTGTAATCTGTGAGGGACTCGATTGCGATTACTTTGTGCGCCAGCTCCAGATTGGCCGAGACGCCATCGGCATGCGCACCACCGGCATGCGACTCCCGACCCGTGACTTTGAGACGAACCTGTCCAAGCCCTTTGCGCGCACGCGTCATGCGATTGCCTGTGGTCCCTTCAAACACTAGACCAATGTCGTGCGACGGCGCCAAAGTTTCGATCAACTCACGCGAATGTAACGACCCGATTTCCTCGTCACTGTTGAGCAACACAGTCAGGTGTGCATCCTCCAACAACCCTTCGGTAGCCAGAGCACGCAGCGCAGTTAACATCACCACGATGCCGCCCTTCATGTCGGCCACACCCGGTCCGTGCAAAGAGCCATCTTCCGCAATTTTCAAGCTTTGAAATTCATCCTGCTGGGAGAAGACAGTGTCCATATGCCCGTTCAGGAAAATACGGCGCGCGCCCGGCTTGCCTTTACGCTCAGCCAATAAATGGCTAGCCAATTCAAACGGCTCTCCATCGCAACTCAGAATACTCTGGGGCCGCGCCTCAATGGTTTGCGTGACAAACCCAAGTTGTTGAAGTTCGTTCTCGAGCAAACTGCGGTAGGTATCGAGCCCAGCAACATTTTCGGTGCCGGTATTGATATCCACGTGCGCCTTGAGCTCTGCCACCATCTGAGTTTGCTGGGTATCAACCCACGCCACCATGGATTGTTCGATTGAGGAAAGCGCACTCGTTTCATTGGCGTATACAGGCGCACTCGGGCTCAATGCCAAAGTCAGAAGTAGCAATCTAGACATTAATCCACGCATCACTTAAGCATCCGCGATTGGTTTGATGGCGCCCACCAACATCGGCAACATAACCAGATTCGCAATCAACGCAGTGACCATGGCAATACCGGTTAACACGCCAAAATACATGGTAGGCACGAAGTTTGAAAACACCATGATCAAGAACCCGGCGGTGATCACCAAAGTGGTGTAGAACATCGCTTGACCGACGTTCAGGGTGGCCGAGTTAATCGCGGCTCGATTCTCGGCCCGCTCACCCATTTCATCACGGTAACGATGCACAAAGTGGATCGAGTTATCCACCGCGATTCCCACACTAATCGCCGCAATGGTAATGGTCATTAAATCCAGTGGAATCGAGAAGATGCCCATGATGCCCAACACCACCGCCGCTGAGAATACGTTCGGGATAATGCTGATCAACGCCAGCTTCACGCTGCGAAACAGCACGATAAACATCAAGAAAATCACCACAAACACGGTGCCCAACGTCATGATTTGTGAATTGAACAGTGAGTTCAACATATTGTTGTACAACACCACCATGCCGGAGATATTGATTTGCTCATCCTGCAAACCATGCTCTTCAATTAACATGGTTCGGATATCGCTAATCAACTGGTCACGATCAAGGCCGCGAAATGTTTCAAACACACGAATATTAATATGCGTCTGGTTGCCGTCTTCAGATAGGTATGGGTCGATCAAGGTCTTTTTATTGTCGTCTGACAATACGGTGAGCATAAACGACAAGTCGATATTATCCATTGGCCCTTGATCGCGTAGACCTTCGAACACGCTCATACTGGTGGCTAAACTCATTACCTTGCCAGTTGCTGGAATCGCATCCAATGAACGCTGAATTGCCTTGAGTTTGTCCAAGCCCTGTTTGTTGAACCAGTACGATGAAATCACAATATTGTCGCCGGGTTCGTCTTCGAACTCATCAAAGAAATCATCTTCGTCGAACTCGTCTTCTTCCTGCTCTTCTGGTGCACTCTCTACTGCAGATTTAGCAGCCAGAAACTCCGGTGGTGCGTCCAGGATAATGTCCATCGGTGTGGTACCACCAAGCTGTTCATCAATTTCAACCATACCTTGATAGATTTCGGTGTCGGGTTTGAAATAGTCAATGAAGCGGTTTTCCACCGTGAGATTGGCGATTCCATAGATGGCCGCAACGGTGACAAGCGTGAAAAACAAACTGACGACAACGCCACGCTGGTGCATCGCCTGAGCACCATTGAGAATAACCTTGCTCAATGCGTCTCGATTGTGTTTGACGGCGCGCGGCCGCATCCACACGGCCAAGGCAGGGAACAAGGTGAAGGTGGTAATAAACGCGACCACGATACCCAAACACATAATCCAGCCAAAATCGATGACTGGGCGAATACCGCTGACAATCAACGAAGCAAAGGCCACAATCGTGGTCAACGCAGTGTACAGACACGGAATGAATTTTGAACGCACTGTGCTGCTTAGCAAGGCCGTCTGATCGTGATCTGGATGCAGCTTCGCTAACTCGCGATAACGCACGATCAAGTGAATGTTCAATGACAGCGTAATGATCAGCAACAATGACAAAAAGTTAGAGGACACCACAGAGATCGGCCAGTTCAACAAGCCGAGCAGGCACACGATAATAAAGCCGGTGGCGGCACAGTTGATGAGTGGCATGACGATCCAGCCAAACTGCCGGAACGCGATTGTCAAGATCAGCACAATGACCGCCAGCGCAGCTAAACCAAAGGTCAACACATCGGCGTTAATATATGCCACGGAGTCGGCCACGATCATGGGTAGCCCGCCGAGGAACAACTTGGCATTTGCCTCATGCTCCTGCATGATGCCGCGCACTTCAGCAATCATCGCTGCTTGTCGAGCCTGTGCTGCATCGGCTTTGACCTGATGCTCTTTGGTGATTGCCTCAAGTTCTAATGCTTCGGCTTTCGACAAACCGCCTTCGGCGCGTTTTTCACGTAAGGCATTACGTTTATCTAGCAAAGCGGACACTTCTGCATCACCTGCCAATGACATCACAATCGCCGTGGTCGACAGGTCATCGCTAACTAATAGATCGCTGTACAGGGCACTGTCGGTAAACTCTTTCTTCGCCAGCTCAATGTTGGTGCGCGCATCGCGCAGTGTTTGTGGGTTGGTAGCAAGTTCAGCCAGAGTCACCGGCGGGCTTTGTGTTAGCGGCGCATCGAGGATCGAAATAATCGATTTAACCTGATCCAGCTTAAGCAACTTTTCACGCAAGGCACTCAAGTCATCCAAGGTTTCCTGTGCAAATAAGTCGCCTGTTGGCGTATAAGTGACCAACAACAGCTCATCACCGGCGTATTTACTGACGACCTCACGGAAGTATTTTAACGACGCATCATTTTCCAGCACTAAGGAGTCCGACGACGCATCCAGCCGAAACTCTTTCGCATACGGTGATAACGCTCCGGCAATCAGAATAAAGAACAGCAACACCCATTTCGCGTGACGGAAGACCAGGGTGTCGTAAAGGGAGTTTGATTGAGACATAAGGTGTGATCGAAAAAGCACTCGATTCCTGAGTGGCTGCTATAAACGTGTGAGAATAACGAAATCCCGAGGGAAAGTCTTGATCGAGAATATTATCCGCCCAATCAAATAGAGAGGCCAGCGATTGCACACACAATCGCTGGCCTTTTTTGAGAGTTAATTGCGATTACTTCGCTTCCATTGTGAACTCGCCTTCGATTTCGACTTTCACGTCAGCACCGATGTTCGGCGCGTAGTTGCTTAAGCCCCAGACCGTACGATCGAGCGTTGTTACCGCAGAAAAACCAATCAATGGCACTTTTTTGAATGGGTGACTTGGCGTGAAACCATTTAGCTTCGCATCCAATGTCACTGGGTGCGTGTTGCCCATCAGCGTCAGATCACCTTCGATTGTGAAGGTGTTGTCTTCCGCCAAGGCACTGACTTTCTTAGATACGAAATTGATGGTTGGAAATTCGCCGCCTTTGAACCATTCCATCGATAACTTCTTGTTGAAGTCTTCTTTCTCAGGGAACGGGAACGCGGTTTCCAATGAATCAACCTGAATTTCCACGTCGACGGAGCTCTTGCTAAAGTCGCTGGTGTCCAGGGCTAAATCCGCATCGAAGTTTTCGAAGCGACCAATATAGGTTGAGAATCCCAAGTGACTGACTTTCCACAGCACGCTGGCATGGGTTAGATCGAGGTCATACGCACCAGACGGCATGTCACTGAGTGACGCAGCCATGCTGTTGGAGAAAGGAACCATCATGACCGCCGTCAATGCGATCAGGATTTTTTGACGCAGGGTATTTTTAATGTTCATAAAGCCTTTTATGTGTGAGGTTGAGTTGTACAAAGAATCCGCATTGTACTCCTTAACAAGTGAACGAGAGGTATTACAGATTTGACAGAATCGTCATGGTGGCGTGATTCAGTCTTCTTCCAACAATAGGTCTAATGCGCCGTTGAGCGGTACTTGCGGTTCAGGCACTTCAGGCTCGGGCGCATCCGGTGTATCGCCCGGCCCAGCGCCATCCACGGGCGGATCACCTCGATACCCAGTCGCGTCCGCTCGAGTTAAACTCAGAATCAGGTAGCCATTTTTGACATTCACATTATGCGGAACGAAATCGGCGTTGTTCTCATTGAAGGTATGGGTTGCTTTGACCCAACGTCCTGACAAAGAATTAAAGTCGTCCCGCCAGACGCGCTCAAAGCCACTGCCGGTCCAGCGATGAAACTCCACCCAATTAACGAACATATGCACGGGCAGAATCGACGCATCGAATGGGCCCACCCAACTGGGTATATTGGGTTGCCAAATATTAAAACGGAACGACGCTGGACTGGTCAGAGTATCCACTTGCTGACCTCCGGTATCACGGCGAATTTCTCGCCCATCAACGAGCCAGCGCACATAGGTTGGGGTCCACTCAAACGCCAAGGTGTGATACGAATCAGCAAAATCGGCACCGCCGTGTTCTCGAACCGACATCTGGCGCGGGTCGTAACCGGTGATGATATTGCTTTGCCAACGACGACCATTGTCGCGCCCAAACACCTCGACATCGATTTCTTCCCAGATTACCGACGGCTCATGTGAGTCATTTTTGTAGGTAAAGAAATTAGAAATGACGCCGCTACCCTTGGCGGCACGCATGCGCACCACATAGCGACCATAGGCAACCTGCGATTGCGTGAAAAGCTCGCCAGCCTTAAGCTGCTTTGCCGACACATCCGTCAGCAAGCTCCAGGCTATACTGACCCAAAGCGCGCCGCAAACCCAATTTTTCAACCCCATTCCAACCCTCCGATCCTTGATTATTAGTATACGAAGGGGGACAGTATACCTCAGTCGCCCAACTGAGCGACTGAGGTGTGTGACTAACTGCCGATAAATTGCGCGTCAGCCATCTGCACAAAGGTATCGTCTAATTCAGCGACGAGGTCGAATTTAGCGATTGCGGTCGGCAATTCGTATTTGAAGAAAAACTTGCAGGCCGCAAGCTTGCCTTGGTAGAAGCTTTGGTCATGTGCATCGCCCTTCGCCAATCCATCGAGGGCAGCCTGCGCTTGCTTTAACCACATCCAGGCAATAACTACGTGCCCCATTGCATCCAAGAACGCGGTCGCATTGGCTAACGCCAGAGTCATGTCAGGTGCTTGGCCGACGGCACCCAGTGTTTCTTCGACTTTAACCAGCGCCGCAGTAAGTTGCTGACAATACGCGCCTAATTCAGCATGTGATTGTGCCGCGACCAGACTTTGTTGAATTTCTTCGGCCAAGGCTTTCAATGCTGCGCCATCATGCATACGCACCTTGCGCCCCAGAATATCCAAACCATGGATCGCATGCGTGCCTTCATGAATATGGTTCAAACGATTGTCTCGATAGTAGCGCTCAACCGGGTACTCACGCGTATAGCCATAACCACCCAAAATCTGGATCGCCAGCTTGTTCGCTTCAAGGCAGAACTCCGACGGCCAAGACTTACAAATCGGCGTCAACAGATCCAATAACAAGGCCGCACGCGTTCGCTCGGCATCTGAATTGGCGAGTTTTTGTTCATCCAGTAGTTTGGCTGAGTACAGAATCAGCGCCTGCGCCCCTTCCACATAAGCTTTTTGCGTCAACAACATGCGTTTGACATCCGCATGCTCTGAGATCATCACCATCGGGGTATTCGGGTCTTTATTCGTCAGATGGCGACCTTGAGGTCGGTTGCGCGCATAATCCAATGAGTACAAATAACCGCCTAAACCGATCACCGTGGCTGCAGCACCAACGCCGATGCGTGCTTCGTTCATCATATGAAACATATTCGCCAGGCCCTGATTTTCTTCACCTACCAGATAGCCGATCGTGTCACCACTTTCACCAAAATTAAGCAAACAGTTGGTGGTGCCACGGTGACCCATTTTGTGATTCAGACCCGCCAGCGCAATATTATTGCTCTCACCAATCGAGCCATCGTCGTTAACTCGGTGCTTGGGCACTAGGAATAATGAAATACCTTTAACGCCTGCCGGACCACCAGGCACTTTTGCCAACACCATATGAATGATGTTGTCTGTCATCTCATGATCGCCACCAGAAATCCACATCTTGGTACCGGTGATACGGTAACTGCCATCAGCCTGCTTTTCAGCCTTAGTGCGTATATCCGCCAACGATGACCCCGCTTGCGGCTCAGATAAGCACATAGTGCCAAACCACTCGCCTTCGACCATCTTTGGCAGATACTTGGCTTTGAGCGCCTCAGAACCGCAGGCATGCAACATATTAGCCGCGCCCTGCGTGAGAAACGCGTAGCTGGAAACACCCGTATTGGCAGTGACAAACATGCCGTTTAGCGCTTGATGCACCACCCATGGCAATTGCATGCCACCTAGGTCCTGATCATAGCCAGTCAGAAACAAACCGGCGTCACGGTAGGCCGCCAGAGCTTGTTTCACCTCGGGAATGATTTCTACCTTACCATCGACATATTTCGGCTCATTTTCATCCAGGTGACCGGCAAATGGCTGAAACTGGTCCTCCGCTACAGACTGCGCCAGATCTAAAATTGCCGTAATCGCTTCACGGTCATAGTCTTGATAACGCTCGCTGGCGAGGATCGCATCCAAGCCCAGCGTTTCATACATCAAAAAGTCCAGGTCTCGTCGATTAATAATGGTAGACATACATTCTTCTCACTGAATTCGAAATTAAAGCTTGGGGCAATATTGTAAAAACTGGACTCGCCAGCGCCTATGACATTTCACACCAACTTATGTGCGAGTCTTGACCTTTTTGGCGCTGACCGTGCTGTAAATCGACCTGCTATAACTGCGCGCGAAGTGCTTTTTTATCGATCTTGCCGATATTAGTCAGTGGAATCGCATCCACAAAACGCACTTCTTTTGGGACTTTATAAGGCGACATATGTTTGCGGCAGAATGCCACCAGCTCTGTTTCCAGTTCCTCTGGATCGCGACCGGCATACTCAGGTGAGCGTTCAACGAATACCACCACGATGTCATTGCCCGGACGCTCGGTATCCGGTTTGCCAACAACGGCCGAATTGGCAACAAAATCCAGGGTAATTAATTTGTCTTCCACTTCAACCGAGAAGACTTTGAAACCACCGACAATCAACATATCTTTGGCGCGGTCCGCGATGTAGACATAACCTTCTTCGTCCATGTAACCGACATCGCCGGTGTACATCCAGGTTTTGCCATCTAACTCACGCATCGCCTTGGCAGACTCCTCGGGTAAGTTTAAGTAACCTTTCATGACATGAGGACCCGACGTGATAATTTCACCGGCCTCGCCCACTGGCATCTCACGGGTGCCAGTTTCCACATCCACGATTTTGACATCGGCGCCCGGCACAGGAATCCCCAGTGCCGCCGGTTTTATGCGATGCGGCGGGTTAACAATATAAACCGGTGACGTTTCGGTCATCCCAAACGCATCGCACACTTTGTCTTTGCCGATCACGGCTTCAATTTTACGTCGATCATCTGCCGTCAATGGTGCTGCGCCAGAGACCGCCATTTTCAACTGCGACCAGTCAATCTCATGGAAAGCCTCTTTCTGTAACAGCATCTGGTACAACGTTGGCACTGCGCCAAAGATGGACGGTGGATTCTGTTTTAGTTGATGGCAAATGTAGTCCAAATCTCTGGGGTCCGGCACCAGGATTCCGCATAAACCTGAACGCAGACCACTCACCGCACCGCCAACGCCCGCAATATGAAACATTCGAAACGGTGTGAGAAAGACATCTTTTCCGGCCTCTCGTTGAGTGAATGCGTATTGGGTTACCGGGCAGCGAACAATGTTTCGAACCGACAACATGGCGCCCTTAGGACGCCCGGTTGTGCCGCCGGTGTATTGAATCAAAAACGTGTCATTCCAGTCGACAGGGCGCTGCTCAAACGCATCGCTGGCTGATGCCATCTCAGGCAACAAACGCAGCACGTCAACACCGGCAATCTCAGGCAGCTCAAACTCAGCCGGTTGTAAATAATCTGTTGCACCCGTGACAAGTACCGTCTTTAGGCACGATGGTACCGTTTCCATCGCCGCCAGACTGCTATGGGCCAAGGCATCCAGCGATACCATCACACGAATATTGGCATCTTCGATCTGATAAGCAAGCTCACTCGGTGCCAGCATTGGTGACACGCCAGAACCAGCACAGCCAATCTTGGCGACCGCCAACAAGGCGATTACGTATTGCGGAATATTCGGCATGTGGAACCCGACCACATCGCCTTTACTCACGCCCAAGCCTGCCAACACATTGGCCATTTTGTTGGCGAGCTGATCCAGCTCTCGGTAGCTGATGTCACGTGAATAAAACTTGAGGGCCGGAAAGTCTGGGAAATTTGATGCATGCTCTTCGACATAGAGACTCAGTGCTTTTTCATCAAATGGCGGCACACTCACGCCTGCATCTCGATAGATAAATTCCCAAGGTTTTGACTGCTCTGACATACTTCCGATCCTCACTGCATTATTAGTAGTTCATTATTATTCTGAATGTGAGCACACCACAAAACTCAGTGCCTCACCAAAATTGATAGTCCTTTGGTTCGAATGCGGCCAAACGCTGTTGGTATTCACGGGTGCCGCCAACCCAGTTATTGGTTATCCTGCCATCATGCATGTACCAGCTGGTGGCAATCTCACTAAACGCTAATGACTTCATGCGCCGCTGCACTTCGGCATTAAACTCTTTTTCTTGTGCATCTCGCACTTCACCACATCGCACACCCAGTTGTTGCTGGTGTGTTATCAAACGCATCACGTAGTCGGCCTGCGCCTCGAGCATGATCAGAATTGAGGTATGCCCGAGGTTGGTATTTGGCCCGTACAAAAAGTGCAAATTAGGAAAGCCATGCGTGGAAATGCCCAGATAGGCATGCGCGCCCTCCGACCAGGCCGAATGTAATCGCTGCTGATCTCGGCCAAGCACCTCAATGTCGGCCAAAAAGGGATTGGTTTTAAAACCAGTGCCATAAATGACCACATCGAACTCGAGCTCATCGCCAGTCTTTGTTTGTAAGCCGGTTTGGGTGAATGCCGTAATCGGGTCGGTACACAGCGTCACATTGTCCCGCGTTAAAGCCGGAAAATAACGGTCCCCGAACAACACACGCTTAGCCCCAACCGGGTAATCTGGTATCAGTTTACGTCGTAATTCTGGGTCCTTTACCGTGCGGCGTAAATTCCTAAGGCACAGCTGCTTGATGAACCAACGACGCATGGGCTTGCCTTGAATGGCGGGGAACAACACATACTCACCCAACGCCCAAATCAACCAACGATACAGCCGCGTTATCTTTGGTGCGCGGGCTGATAGTCGTTGCTCCCACTGCGCATAATTGCGATCCACCTTGGGCAAGATCCAATTGGGGCTGCGTTGAAACACCGTCATTTGTGCGGCTTGTTCCGCTACTTCCGGGATGAACTGAACGGCACTCGCCGCATTCCCGATCACAGCAACGCGTTTACCCTCAAGATCCACATCGTGCCGCCATTGCGCCGAATGAAAACAGGTACCGGTATAGGCAGCGGCATCAGGAATCGTTGGTACAGAAGGATGATGCAATTGACCAACCGCGGAGACCACATGCCGAGCCTGATATTGCGCTCCTTCTGTGGTGGTCACATTCCACACGGCCTGGTCGGCGTCGAACTGCAAGGCATTGATGTGTTGCTGGTAGCGAATATGCGGCTCTAATTGGTGCTGCTCAGCCACGGCGTGCTGATAAGCTAGAATCTGCGCCTGACCGGACCAGATCGATTTCCAGTCTGAATTGTGCGCGAACGAATAACTATAAAGTGCAGAGGGGATATCACAGGCCGCACCGGGATAGGTATTCTCGCGCCAGGTGCCACCCAGGTCGTCAGCTTTTTCCAAAATGATGAAGTTTTTCTGCCCGGCGTCACGCAGCTTAACTCCCATGCACAGACCAGCGAATCCAGCTCCAATAATGATCACCTCGTAGGGGGAATGTGTCTCTGTCCGCATCAGTACTGCCACTCCAAACTGACAAAGACCGACCGTGGCTGCCCCGGGAAGTAGCGATCACCGGTGAAACTCGTAAAGTCCGCGCGCTCCGCATACCGCGTATTCAATGCATTGTTAACACGCATAGAGACCGCCCAATCCTCGTTAAGCTTGAGCTGACCCCGCAGATGTAAAAGATCGTGACCCGGGTAACGGTGCTGGTTTTCTGGGTCGGTAAAATACGCGCCCATGTGCTGCCACCCTGCCTGCAGAGAAACGTTGGCATTTGGCGACCACCGTAGCTGAGTACTGCCAAAGTGCTTCGGTGCGGTGTCCACTAAGTTACCGTTCAGGTTTACCTCGCCGACGAGCTGGTCAGAGGCGTAGCGGTGCGTCGCCCAACTCCCATTCAAGCGCCACTGCCATGCTGAGTTGATTTGCCACTGCACGGCCAGCTCAAGACCTTGGCTGTCCACAGCCTGACCGTCTACGTTGAAAAAGTCACTGTCGCGAATGATCAAATTGTCAAATTGGCTATCGAAGGCGACCAAGGATGCAACAATCCGATCCGAGGTATAACGCACCGCGAACTCGGCACTCAATGCGTTCACCACATCCAGCTCCGCCACAGTTTGCGCACGTTGTAAACGATACAGCTCGGTGGCCTGCGGAGCACGGAATGCGTCCGCCACGCGAAAAGACCATTGCCAATGCGAGCTCGGCTGATAGCGTAGTTCAAGCTTAGGTGAAACATGCTCAAAGCGGTCGCGCCGATCAGCGGGGCGACTGTAGCGACAACCACCAAAGCCGCAGGCGGTTCCGTCGTCCCGTGTGCGGCCATCGAGGCTGAGGTTGTCGTAGTCATATTCCATGGACTCCCAACGCAGATCTGCCACCATGCTCCAGGCGTCACTCAGCTGCCAATCAAGTTGACCGAAGAGTGCTAGCTGGCGTGCATCCACGTCGTAGTCATAATGAATCCCGGTCGGGATCGTCTCGCGCAGAAAATCCGAACCCGGTGTTGCTTCGGCTTGTGATTGCGTGAGTTGCAAGGCGTTAAATTCGCCATCCAGACCCAGCGCCCACTGAATTGCGTCTGAGTGCTGATGGCGCCAAACTGACTGCCACCCAAGTCCAGTTTGGGCATTGTCTTCCAGTGGATCACCCGGCAGAAAGTGCTGCAGAAATTGCATCGACGTATCGCGGGCGTACAGTGTGCCGCTCACGTCATCATTGGCGTCAAGTTGACGCGACGCTTTCACCCATGCCCGTGCCGAACGTGACTCTCGATAAGCTTCTAGGTCTAAATTTTGCTTCGCCAGCCGTGCATCCAGATAGCTGTTTTCGCCGACAATAAAACCAGCCGTTTCTTGATCGAGCTGTGTGATGGTCGCGCCTACTTTTACTATCCAATCATTCATCGCATGCTGTTGACGCCAGCTGAGTTTCTGCTGATCGTAACCGGCCTGATCTCGATAACCTCCGTCGTCCGTGAGGGTCAGAAACACGGCACCATGCGTATCCGTGTCTTGTCCATAATTCGTCGTGACCGCCAGGCGGCGGTAATCGTAAGACCCAAGCTCCAAACGAGCCCGGTTAGAAGCCTCTGGCGATAACACCAGATTGACGCTGCCGTTCAAGGCGTTACTACCATAGAACGCTGAGTTGGCACCGCGCACAACTTCCACACTGGAAGCCTGCTCGAAATGCGTATCAAACAATTCATTCACGTTACACGCTCCAGCGCCACGCACGGGAATCCCCTCTTCCATCACCAACACACTGCCACAGGCCCCCGCTCCGGTTTGCACCGCTGAGCGAATCGCCGGTAGCGACTCCTGCCCATTGCCACGCTGCATACTAACGCCGGGCACCTGGCTGAGCGCCTGTTGAATATGCACCGCACTCAATTCGGATAATGGCAGGTCGATCAACGGCGTAGCCACCCGACGACTGATCACCGCCACTTCTTCCAACGGTCGCGCTGATTCGATTAGCTCATCACTCGATTGTGCATACGCTATGCCGCTACCGATGATCATTGCCAGCGGCAAACAAAACTTCAAACACTGCATGGGGTTGCTTTGGGGCCCTATTGGTTAGATTGTGATGCCTCGGATGACTGCGCGGCGGCGTCGGCCTGGTACTGTAAACCTGCCAATTCTGTCATCAGGGTAAGCATGTCCGCACCTTCGCGCACACGCTTGGCATGATACAACACGTATGCCTTAATCGCGTCAACCTCACCGGGTCTCAACACATCGGCAAAGTTTGGCATACCTTGCTCCGCCAATAACCCTTGCTGCAAGATTTGGTCGTAGATCGCAAACACACCGTCGTTGGAGCGAATTAGATCCGGCACCGCGCCGCCACCCATGCCCAGCTCGTGGCAGCCAGAGCAAAGATTCACAAAGCTACTCACACCTCGACCAATGGTCAGCGGGTCAGCATCACTTGCCAACGTTGTAATCGGTTTGACTGAGTCCGTGGCGCGCGTTGGTGCGGTGGCATCACCACCGAGTTTCCAGGTATAAATCGTGCCCGGCGCCAGTGTCGGCACCGCTTTGGCTAACATTCCCTGACTCCCGCCCCAACCTACCGCCAGCGAGATGTATTGCTCGCCATCGACCGCATACGTCACCGGTGGTGCGAGCACACCGGATCGCACGTCGGCCTGCCAAAGAGCCTCGCCAGTGGCCGCGTCACGAATGGTAAACATGCCTTCCGCGTCACCTTGCATCACCAGCCCGGCGGCGGTGGTCAACACACCACCATTGTAGAAAAACGGCTGATCCACGCCCCACACCTCTTCATGTCGCACAGGGTCATACGCGATCAAGCGGCCACTGCGTTGCCCTGGTGCTGGCGCCTTAGGGTCAAATACCGGTTGATTGTACAGCTTGCTCTCCAAGCTAATATTGCCACCTATGCGGCCAGCAATCGCCTCATGCGATGCATAGCCCATGGCCGGATTATAGGTGTATGCCATGGATTGCCGACCGGTTGGAATGTAAACCAACCCCGTATCGCGATTAAACGCCATGGGGAACCAATTATGACCACCGAGGGGTCCTGGCGTGAGCCAGTGCGACTGACCGCTCAGGTACCGTGCGCCCGGTGCTTCAATCGGGCGCCCCTTAGCATCCAGCCCCGTCGTCCAGTTTTGATACACGTAATTGTCACCGGAAATAAACTCGCCAGTTACACGGTCCAGCACATAGAAGTAACCGTTCTTGGGCGCTTGCATTAATACCTTACGCAGCACACCGTCGATCTCAATATCGGCCAGAATAATGGGTTGCGTCGCGGTGTAATCCCAGCTGTCGCCTGGTGTGGTTTGAAAATGCCAGCGATATGCACCGCTGTCGGCATCCAGCGCCACAATACTAGAGAGGTAGAGGTTATCACCGCCACCCGGGCTACGGATCTCGCGGTTCCAGTGCGAACCGTTACCGACGCCAATGTAAACCAGGTTCAGTCCCGGGTCGTAATTGATGGCATCCCAGACTGTACCGCCACCGCCTTGCTGCCACCACTCGCCGTTCCAGGTCTGTGCCGCCTGCGCTAAATCTGGATGCTCGAATTCATCCTTCGGATTACCGGGCACAGTGTAAAAGCGCCAAGCTTGTTCACCGGACTTCGCATCGTAGGCTGTGACATAACCGCGGGCCTTAAATTCCGCGCCGCCGTTTCCGATCAGCACGCGGCCTTTGACAATGCGCGGTGCGCCGGTAATCGAATAAAATTCGCCGGTCGGCACCGTTTGTACTGACCAGTTAGGTTTGCCGGTGGCAGCATTCAATGAAATCAAGCGACCGTCGAGCGTACCGACAAAGACATCGCCTTGGTAAATCGCCACACCGCGATTGACCACGCCACAGCAAAGGCGGCCGGCGACGTCGCGCGGTACCTCTGGGTCGAATTTCCACAAAATCTGACCATCACGGGTGTTGATCGCCCAGACGACAGACCACGGGCCCGTCACAAACATGATCCCATCGACCACAATCGGGGTTGCCTGGATGCCGCGCTTCGTCCCGAGGTCAAGCGACCAGGCTAAACCTAATTCTGATACCGTTTGTTTATTGATCTTGGCGAGCGGGGAATAACGATCTTCCCGATAATCTCGACCGTAACTCAACCAATCGGCGGATTGGTTGTGCGCATTTTCAAGTTGAGTTTGGGTAATCTGCGTGACCTGTTGCAAATGTGCAGGACTGCCTTTGACTTCGCCCTCTGCCTCACGCTGGGTCGCCGCCGGGTCTGTCACCGGCGTTTCCGGTGCGCACGCCGCTAATGCCAACAATACCCATCCGTACGCGAAAAATCGCGCGCCTCTCTCCGCCATAGTGTGCCTCCGAT
>JAUHZM010000040.1 GCA_030426005.1 Gammaproteobacteria bacterium | reverse complement strand
GCGCCAAATCGACAGTCTCAGCTCGGCAGGGCTGACCGGTTTGTGTTGCACGGGTAGCCCTCCAGCCTGCGCAAACAGCAATGATTCAGGTGACGTGTCTCCGGTCACCAAAACTGCCGGAATCGTGAGATTAAACTCGTCACGAATTTGTGCCACTGCCTGGACGCCATTAAGATCATCACGTAATCGAAAGTCCGCTACGATGCACTCAGGCACCAACTCGGCTTGATGCAACGCGTCAATCGCAGCAGAAACCGATTGCGCCGCCACCACTCGAGCACCTGCCTGCCCCAACACACGCACCATTCCATCGCGAATGTCTCGCTCGTCATCAATCACTAGAACAACGCGACCGCTGAGCATGGGCGTACCTGTCTCTTCCCTTTCAGCATCGATCACCTCAGCAGTGCGCTGCAAAACTAGTGTGATCGTGGTTCCCTTATTGACTGCAGACTCCAAACGCAGCTCAATATCCATGAGTGCGCAGAGCTGCCGTACGATGGTTAACCCCAAACCCAAACCACGTTGTCGATCACGCTCAGAATTGTTTAGCTGAGTGAACTCCTGAAACACATGATCATGCTCGGACTCAGGAATCCCAATACCCGTGTCCGAGATACTGAGACTGATACCGTCGTCAACAGCAGCTGCTGCAATACAAATTTCGCCTCGCTCAGTAAATTTCAGAGCATTTTCTATTACATTCCGAATCACTCGCTCTAATAACATGGGATCACTGAAGGCAAACATATTCGGTGCCATCGATAAGCGTAACTCGATTTCAGGGTGTGCGTGACCTTGCGCGTATTCATCGAATATTCGCTGTAGAAAAGCATTCAAATCGAAGCTCTTCGGCAAGTACTCCACCACTTTGGCATCCAGACGCGAAATATCCAGCAATTCATGCAGCAAACTGTTCAACGACCCGGTAGAAAGTGACAGTTTATCGAGAATTTGTTGCGCCTCGTCTCCTAGTTTCAGGTGCGACAGTGCGTCGATAAACATACCTGACGCGTGCAAGGGCTGACGTAGATCATGACTGGCAGCCGCTAGAAATTGGTTTTTCGCACGCACGGCGTTTTCGGCGGTCTCTTTCTGTTGTGTGAGCTGCTGCACCAGTGATTGATTTTCATATTGAAACGCAGCACGTTCACGAAACATGGCTTCTGCGTTACGGGCAAAAATCACCATAATGCACATAAACACAAAGATCATCAGGCCGACCAAGTAAAGCAATGTGCCACCTTGTAGCACACAAGCCAATAAGAACAAACCCGCCATTGGAACCGAGAATGCCAGAAATACCCGGTTCGACAAGGCCAGTGACGACGCACTGGCGGCAAGGTAACCGGGAAAAACAAAGGCAAGAATCAACGCTGTCATGGGGTCGTCTTGACGCACGAAGAGTAACGGCACAACGCCCCAAACCAGACCTGTCCAGGCTGCCCAAAATACTACGCGATCAAGCCAGGGTTGCATTTTTTGTGGTGCTGGTCGCGTGCGAAAATAATCTCTTACACTACGCCAACGCAACACCAGTACAAGCAACGCAGCCGCATGCCAACTAAGTAATAATCGATGATCCTGACTGGACCAAAGTGCCGTCGTTGTGAGCGCATAGACCCCAAACGTGCCTGCCATCACGGCGGGCAATTGTTTGTACAGTGCCTTGGTTTGCTCGAACCGTTGAAATTCTTCAAGTTGCATACTGACTCGGGACGAGTCAACGTCCGCAAAAATAGCGTCCTTAAGCCTCCAGTCGCAGCCCCACCCTTGTTACAACACTGACCTGGACAATCATTTAATCTGTTGCAGGCATCCACGAACCTGACCATCGATGCCTTGGCCACTGGTACTTATGTACCATTGAGCAGGTTGACGTCGTTATGCCACGCTACCGGCCCTCTGTAATCATAATGGGTTGAAGACAATGATGGTAGTTCTAAGCGAGTCTAGACAAGGACTTAGTCGGCACATTCGAGGCAAATGCCTGCTTCTGGTTGGAATTTTTAGCTTTTTAGTCGCCAGCAGCGCACTGGGAAACGAGTTCACTGAGCCTAAGCGAATCAACAAGCCTTTCATCGGCAATGAAGAAATGTTTGCGTTTGAGTTTTTGGGTGACTCAAACAGAGCGATCTATGATGTGACGGACATCTCGTCGGGTTTTCGCAAACTGTACAATGCGCAGCTTAACGGAGCACCCGACACCGTCGACAACCTCACGGGATCGCGCCATCTACGGCTGGTAGACACGAGTCCCAATGGCGAGTTCATTGTATATGCCACGGCGAATAACACCTTCTCGTCGACCTCGAGCCTGACAAGTCAGAGAAGCGATATGAGTAGCGGTCCCGTGGCACTTAGTCCGCAGCTAGGTGGCGGTCGAGAAATTGCGTCGCTGCGCGTGTCGCCAGATGGACAAACCGTGGTGTTTACCTCCGAAGAAACTATCAACAACCTGCGTGAACTCTATTCGGTGCCAATCAGCGGACCAAGCAGCGAACGTATCAAGCTCAGTGGCCCCATGGACCCACCAGTAGGCAGCACGATTACGGGAGTTAATATTGTAGCAATCAGCCCGGACAGCTCACGAGTGTTATACATGGCGAAGCAGACTGGTGATGCAAAACATGAACTCTATAGTGTTGCAATAGATGGATCTTCTGCACCAGTGCGGCTCACCGACCTGGGTTCGGATCGAACTGTGCACACCGACAGAATTCATATCTCGCCAGACAGCAGTGTCATCACATTCATCTCCAACCAGGATATCGCCACGCACTATGAACTTTATAGAGTATCGATTACCGGACCCAGCAACGCTGCAGTCAAATTAAATCACGCATCTGACGGCGAATCAGTCATAGACAGCCTAATAAGCCCCGACGGCAATACCGTTGTTTATCGCGCGGCAAGATCTGACTTCGATGGTCTCTATAGCGTACCACTTGATCGCAGCAGCGAGCCGCTGCTAATTAACCCGATCCCGGTGACAGACGGTGATGTCGATAGCCGATTCAGAATTAGTGCAGACTCATCGCATGTAGTGTTCTCCGGCGACCTCGACACGAACAATGTCCGAGAGCTGTATTCCGTGCCAATTACTGGACCAAGCACAGCCACGGTAAAACTGCATTCAGACCTGGGCACTAATCAGAGTGTCGACTATGGATTTGAACTGACACCTGACGGCAATGGCGTCGTTTTTAGAATGGACACGTCGCTGCCAAACTATCAGTTTGACCTGTACCACTCACCGATCGACGGAAGTTCAGCAGCAAGAATGTTAAACCTCAACGCGCATGACGATGTCGACCTTCAGAGCACCTTTCACATCAGCCCAAACAGTGAGTTTGTAGTCTACATCGCAGACCAAGCCACTGATGAGGTGATGGAAATCTATCTGGCGTCACTTAACGAGGCACAAGACCCTATCAAGTTAAACGCACCATTGCCAGAAGGCGGTGATGTAGGCGGTACTTTCCTGCCTTCGAATAACTACCTCAGCATTGCCCCGAACTCAGCGCGCATTCTCTATGGCGCAGAACAAGTGACTGATGGTGACACTGAGTTGTTTCTGGTTGAACAAAAGACCGAGCAAGAGTCGTGCTTTGTGATCAAGACGACTTCAAACAGAGTTGCCACGTTCTGCTTATGACCCATTAAGTAACAGCCTCCGTACAGCCGGTGAGCATGACGCGTAGCTGCTCTGCTCACCGGCGCGCTAAAGCAAAAGTATGGATTGGCGACGGTCGCGCCAAAACTACTTGGCTTGCGCTCCAACTTACTGCATGCTTCGCCCCTAAACATGGAGCCTAGAAGTTATGCAGCGCTTACTCTCACTCAGTCCAGCCTCTATCGGATTTCTTTTTGCCCTGGGCTCCGCCGCCCTGTTTGCGATCCGCCCAATTTTTGTAAAACTGGTGTATGCCGAAGGCACGGATCCGACAACCTTGATTGGTTTTCGGATGCTTTTCTCACTCCCGGTCTATGCGCTAATTTTGCTTTGGTTGTTGCGCGACCCGGAACTTCGCGAACGCTTAAACCTAAGCAACGTTAGTCAGGCGGCCATTGTCGGTTGGTTCGGCTATTACTTCGCCAGTTTGCTTGATCTGATAGGCTTACAATACGTTACTGCACAATTGGGCCGTATGGTCCTGTATGTTTATCCAACTTTTGTGGTGCTATTCGGTGCCCTGCTGTTTCATCACAAAATTACGCTTCGCACGGTAGTTTCACTACTCATTACCTATACCGGCGTACTAATTATCTTTGGCCATGATTTGGAATCTTACGGTAGCGATGTAATCAAGGGGTCACTGTTCATTCTCGCCTGCGCGGTCAGCTTTGCCTTTTATTTGCTGTTCAGCAAACCTCTAATCCAGCAAATGGGTAGTCGCTTATTTACTGCCATTGCGCTGATCAGCGCTAGCCTAGCAATTCTGGTTCACTACGGTGTTACTCGCTCAATAACCACACCCAATGTCACTCCAACCGCGCTGTTTTGGATATTCATTATCGCGATGTTTTGCACCGTCATCCCGACCTTCTTTACCACCTCAGCGGTGGCGCGAATCGGTGCTGACAAAACTGGAATTGTGGCCATGGTGGGGCCGGGATTTACATCTTTGTTTGCGGTCTCCATTCTCCATGAGCCCTTCACGCTATACCACTTAGCGGGTATCAGCATTACCATCTTAGGTGTTTGGGTGCTGAGTCGCACTAAATGAGACTCAACACCCAACACCCGCCTCAAAGAAACAGTTACCGCAGCGCATCAGAGCCTTGAACCTCGAGCCCCGTCACCACTAAGAAAGTTGAAACACCGTACCCGCGTGAATGATCGAGTCGGTTAAAGCCTGATCCGCCGATACCATCGAATTCGGCATCACGATGGTGTGATCTAAACAAGCGTGATCTTCCACGTATACATCCCGGTTGAGGATCACCGAATTCAGGCGCACCTGTCGACCGACCTGGCAGTGCTTCTCAATCATCACCTCTGTCCAGTTCCCATCGACGCCGCGCGAAACATGAGATGACCAGTGCTGCCGCCGCCCAACCTGACGGTTCACCAATACGCTGGGCTCCAGACCGAGAAACTTGCCAGCCATCAGATCAAAATTCGCTTGATGGAAATCGCGTGCAGTGTCTAAGCGATTTATTTTTACGCCGGTCAGTTCTATCGGCATGGCATTGATTATAAAATCAGCCGTGGTTGGCTTTAACAGGGTCAGCCCAGGCCGCTGTCCGGCGCACTGCGCTTCCAGTAGCGTATGCTCATTCATTTGTGCAAGCCTTAGAAATTCTGCGACGCAAAAGCCACGCAATTTATCGGCTTCGATAACCAGTAGGCCATCTTCGCCGCCAACCGACTTGAATTCGCGCAATACCTGTTCAGTCGAGCATGCGTATTGCATTACATTCACAGTCATACCCCAGCGCCCATCGTTACCCACCAACTTTAAAACTTGCTCTGCGTTACTCCCCGCAAGCACGATGCATTGCTGAAACTTGAGCTCCTGTAATTCCTGCAGCACATGCTCAACCACTGACTTGCCGGCGACCACTAAAGAAGCGGCTTCAATCGCTCCGAAAACTTCAACGATCTCTTGCCCAGCCAGTTTGTCCGCTAATACGATCGCGGTCGGTGTACCGTACTCGCTGATTTCAGCCTGCGCAGCAGAGGTATCCATCAAACTCAACATATTAGTACGCTCCTCGCGCGGTCAGCACCGCTGGTATGGTTTTGATCAACAGCATAATGTCGACCCAAATTGATTGTGATTCGATGTACTGCAGATCCAGTTCGACCTGCTGTTCAAAGGGGATGTCCGAACGCCCACACACTTGCCAGATACAGGTGATCCCAGGCAGCACTTTCAACCGAACCCGATCAGCTCGACTGTATTGTGCGACCTCACTGGCAAGTGGTGGACGCGGACCAACCAACGACATATCCCCCTTGATCACGTTGATAAGTTGCGGTAATTCATCAATGGATGCTTTTCTGATCAGCGCACCGATGCGCGTAATACGCGGGTCGCGCTTCATTTTGAAAAGCACACCGTTTTGCATTTCATTTGCATGTTTGATGTCCTTCAGGCGTGCCTCCGCGTCGACTACCATTGAGCGAAACTTGAGCATAGTAAAACACGCACCATCCACCCCAACGCGCTGCTGTTTGAAAAACACCGGACCTTTCGACTCCAACCTAATGGCCAGCGCTACGAGCAGCAGTAGCGGACTGAGCAAACACAGCGCCAAACCAGCCACCAACACATCTAAACTGCGCTTCAAAACAGTACGAGATTGAAACTTGAGTTTCCAAAGGCGCGATTTCGCACGCATCTTCCAGGAACTCTTAACTTGATAGCAGCGCATTAGCAGACCTCCAACATGGTAGCTTGAACTCGACTTTGGACTTTGGATGACAAGATCCGAAACAGAAACAATGGATTACCAATCAGGTACCGCCCGGCTTTGGCTTTTGGCTGCATAGCCAGACGCCAAACCCACTCCAACGATAAGGCGCGGACCCACTCTGGTGCTCGAGACACAGAACCCGAGTAAAAGTCGAATAAGCCCCCTACCCCTATCGCCACGCCCACATTGAGGCGATACGCATTGTCATTAATCCACAGCTCCTGTTTCGGCGCACCTAACGCGACGAACACGATATCCGCACTGCTACGATTAATCTGGTAGCAAACGGCTTCCGCGCTAGCGGTTGTATAGCCATCCAGATAACCAGCTACCTGCAAACCTGGGTATTCTTGTTTGAGACGCTTGGCCGTTGCTTCCACTACGGCAGGTTGCCCACCGTACAAGAACACGCGCTTGCCAGTGGCCGCAAGCTCCTGGCACAACTGCGGGAACATATCCGTGCCATTCACATTATCGACCAAGCGGGCGCCGTGCTGCTAACCGTAAGCCAACTCCGTCCGCGAACACGTGATCAAACCCTTTTAGAACACCTTGATAATGGCGGTCTTTGACATATTTGTTCACACAGTCTGCGTTCACAAATGCAACTTTCGCTGGGCTTTGCTTGCCTGCTCGGCGGTGAAGATGTTGCATCAAGGAACTCACCGCCGCAGGCATGGTGGCATTCTGAATACCAACGCCAAACAACGAAAAAGTCTGCGGTACTTGAAGCGGATTCGGATTCGACGTTGACTTCCTAGGCAACAACGCTGCCACCAGGATTTGTGTGCGCAGTAACCACGAGTTCTTTTGCGCGAACTGCATCGATGTTTCTGCTTCACTGCTCGGTGCCAACCCACGTTTGATCGCGACACGGTATGGCGATACCAGTCCTGGCGCCACATCGAAACGGGCACGCTGCCGAGCGGTCAACCGCGCCAAATCAGTGACATCCAGCGCCACTGGCCCAACCAAGTTGAAATCACCCTTCAAGTAATGAAACCAGACATCGACATTCGCCAAAGAACGATTTGCCACTGTGAACACTCGAAGCTTAATTGGCTTTTTGTTTTTACCTGCCACAGTTCGAGCAAACAACGTGATGGCTTGTTGTTGATACAAAGCCTGTAACAGTCTGAAACATAATTTGGCACCCGTAATGAGAAGTGCCGTAACCCCAATTAACAATCTCATGTTAATACCCCCGTATTGATAAGTTATGCTTCTATTATTATCACATTTATCACTATGTCAACATAAAATGATCATAATTATCATTTTTACCTGGTTAGTAAGGGTTTACCTACCAATCCGACACACTAATTCGGGGTTCTGGCCCACATATTATGATAATAATGCTAATTTATTCGAATAATTGCGGTCATTTTCTTGACTTAAATGATAATTATGATAATTTCATCGCATCTAATTATCATTTTGGGGTTCTGGGGAATGTTTGGCACGTATCTAAAACGCATTACGATTATTGGCGGTCTACTGCTAATAGTGAGCGCCTGCACTGTTATGCCCAAACACTTAGATAACGCTGGCCCGGAAACGGATCACACCTTTCATCGTACTGTCAGGCTCGACAATCAAACGGTAAGTACCTTTCGGGCTTTGCAACAGCAACACCTAGCAACTGTCAACGAGGTTGAGATGAGCACACCACGCTTCTCGCGCGGTGACTGGGTGAAAATGAAGATTCAAACAATGCCAGATTATGACGGTCTATATCAGATCAATGCGGCCGGTGAGATAGAGATTCCATTCAGTGAGCCGCTACCCGCTTCAGGTCTAGATCGACGTACATTGATTCAGTCACTGCAATCCAGTCTGCTACGTCAAGGCTGGTTTCACGATGATCAAACCATGCTGGACATCAGCTTAGTGCGCGCATCCAGTATTCAGGTATCGGTGTTCGGCGCCGTGTTCAGCCAGGGGCAAGTCACAATCAATGGGCAACCTGCGACCAAACCTGAAGATGCCTTTCAACACGAAACCGGCGCATTCACCGCCGGGCGAAACCTAACATCAGCATTGCGTGCAGCCGGTGGAATTCGACCCGACGCTGATTTACGTATGGTTATTTTGAAACGCCATGGCAAGCATTACCTGCTCAACATACGCGACCTGGTGGAAGGTGCTCGGTATCAAACCATGCCCACGTTAATACAGGGCGACGAGATCTATATTGCCTCACGTGGTGAAGAAGATACGCGACTAATTCGTCCCACGCCAATTACTCCTCCCGGCATGCGCGTTCTGATGTCTAACCTGACGGCGCCGGCGCTTAGCAATGCACAGTCCGCAATCGGTAACGACGCGACCCGACTGGTCTACGGCGCAAGCTTGTTGGATGCGGCGATCTCTGCCAACTGCGTCGGTGGCACACACAACGCGAATGCATCGCGCAGTATTTTATTGGTTACACGTCATCATGGCAGTACTGAACAGATTGTGATTCGTCGCTCTATTAATCAATTACTCGCGAACGCGTCCGACTACACCGTCAATCCATACTTGATGCCGGATGATGGCGTGGCATGTTATGACTCGCGTTTCACCAATCTGCGTGACGTAGCACGCGGTATCGGCGAGCTATTTGGCCCAATTTTACTGGGAGGCATCCTGTGAACTGGCCGCTGTTCTTCCGCGCTTTCCTCTCGAGTGCTTGGCGCGTCAAGTTTCGGGTTGTAGTACTGTTTGTCCTGACGGTCATCATCGCCATACTGAACACCGTGTTCGAGCGCCCGAAGTACAAAACCGATTGGGTGGTCTTGTTACCCGGTACCGAGCGCGCGTCAACCATCAACCTGGACAACTTAGGTGAAGCACGCAGTAGTGGTAAGAATGCCTATGGTAGCGTCTCGATCAGCCCGAAGAACACCTACAAAGAGATCGCACTGAGCGACGCCGTTATTCAACGCGCCGCACAAGCTTACGCGGTACCGGCTAACGCATTCAGTAAACCGCGCATTCGACTGATCGACCAAACCCCCGCGATGCAGTTCTCGCTCAAAGGGAGATCGCCTGAAGAATTAAAACGTAGAGCAGAGCTCTATAACACGATTTTCCATACCGTCCTGGATGAACTGAGAACGAATGAAATCGAACGCCATTATCAAGGGGTTGAAGGCAACCTGTCGGAAGCTAAAAAGCGTTTGCGGGAGGCACGCGAGGCAATTGTGGAATACCAGACTAATGCACATATTGTCTCTGATGGCCAATTTCAAACCTGGCTGAGTGATGCCGAGCAGCTGCGTACTGAACAAAGCCGAGCCGAGGTCGAGTTTGCTGCGCAGTCCGCAAAACTGGAGGCCGAATTGAACCAGTTAGGTATCTCGCCGGCACAAGCAAAAGCCTTGTTATTGCCGCAAGCCAACCCGACCACGCGCAGCGCGTTGAAAACACTGGCTGAGACACAGGCCAAAGAATCCAGTATGCGTGAGGTATACGGACCACAGAACCCTTTACGCCAGCAGATCACCAAAGAATTAACCGGCATCCGCAGTGCGCTAGCAAACAACCTTAGCGCCATTCCAGATCTTAAATCACTGAATCGCGCTCAGCTGTATGGGCTCTTATCTGAAGACCTTGGAAGCACCTTGCAAAGTATCAATCAGCAGCTGGCGACAATCGAAGGGACCAAAGCTCGCATCGCAGTCTTATCTGAGCAACGTGAGCTCTATGCTGACCGTATCAAGTCCCATACGCGCGAAGCCGCTAATCTGAACGATTTAAAACGTAATCATCAGATTGCCGAAGCAATTTTCAGTTCCGCGTTGGCCAAGCTGGATACCAGTCGACTGGATATTTATGCGACCTACCCATTAACACAACTATTGACCGAACCTGGTGGCACCATCAAACGCGATCGCTTGCAGGCAAAACTGATTATCGTTGCGTTATTCATGGTGTTTGGCTTGCTTTCACTGGCAGTGATACTGGCCGATGTACGCAAACAATTAATGGGCCACAGCATCCACGAACGCCCGAACGAGGCGGACTAGTATGCTACACGGCCTGTATAACAAAATACGCCATCAACGTTGGCACGGTTTTGAGCAGCTCAGCGATGATGAACACATTATCACCCGCTGCATCACGTTGACCTTTGCGTTCTATCTGGTTGGCGCGTTGTATTTGGTGGCCCCGGTACTCGGTTGGGGTCTGGCCGCGGTGGTCATCGCACGCTGGGTCAGCGGAATCAAGCTCAGCCACAAGAATACCAAGTGGCTGATCGTGCTTTGGTGTCTCAGCGCCTTAGTACTTGAGTTCACACTAGTGATTGCGCACGTGGATTTTAATCTTGGATTCGGCAAGGTCATTAAATCCACTATTGGTTGGGCTAAGGGTTGGGCATTGCTGAGTATTTTTATCGTGTTGGGCTACACGCTGAAGCTTCGATATCAGGTGATCTGTCGCGCAGCGTGCATCGTCGGATTGATCGCGGTACTTGTTACGCCAATCCTGATCATGGCATTTATTCTGCGCCTGCCTGAAACACTGTATGTGTCGCCGCTCAAAATTTTCGGTGGTGCTGGCCCCGAGTTTTTCACGATACGTCTGTATGAGATAGACCCATTTAATGGTCGTCCGCGCTGGCGTTACTTCGCGCCCTGGGCGCCCGCCGTCGGATTCGTTGCCAATATCTACTTTTTATGCGCCTGGTTTGAAAAAGACCGATTCTGGAAGACTGTTGGACTGATCGGGAACGCCTTGATGATTTTTCTCGCCAGCTCACGTATGGGGATTATCGTTCTATTGCTCATTCCTCTTGCAGTTTGGGGACTGTCGCGGCTGACGCGTCCTTGGGTAATCGTCACAACCGCCTGCGGCATCCTTGTTGTGGCCATGCTGTTCGACCCGATTTCAGAACTTCTGCTGACCACCTTAAACGACATTAAGGAAGCACGGGCAGATTCGACCCGGGTACGCGCAAGTCTAGGCAATATAGCACTGTACCGCTGGCAGTCCGAAGCCTTCTGGTTTGGCCATGGCGTGGTGGAAACCGGCACCCATTTAGTGGAATTTATGCCGATCGGCTCGCATCACAATTGGTACGGTTTACTCTTTGTTAAAGGGTTTCTAGGCTTTCTTGCATTTCTAATCCCATTTGTATTAACCCTGTTGGTGCTCTTAATCAAAGCACAGTATCAAGTGAGTTCTCGTCTAGGGCTTGGCATGTGTCTCATTCTGGGCTTTTTTTCTATGAGCGAAAACGTTGAAGCATTGGCCTACATGACCTGGCCAGCTTGGTTATTAATCGGTGTCGGCATCCGTGAATGCTTTGAAGATGTGGACACGTATCAACACAATTTACTCGGGCGGTTCCGAATAATTTCTGAAACGCTCTCAAGCAATCAACATTCGTCGACTCAACCGGAGGTGCTAAATGACTCGCACACCTAACTTTATCATCGTTGGCGCAGCTAAATCTGGCACCACGACGCTGCATGACTTATTGAATAGTAACCCCGATATCTTTCTGCCAGACCTAAAAGAACCACACTATTTTTGTCGGGAACAAAAGTTCAACTTTCCGGTTATCACGGAACAAAAACAGTATGCCGAATTGTTTGATCAGCGCGCTGAAAAAGCGCTGGGCGAAGCGTCTACCGCCTACCTCTACTATGCTGACAGTGCAAAGCGAATTCATGCGGAGATCCCAGATTGCAAAATTATTTGCCTGATTCGAAACCCCGTCGAGCGCGCCTTATCCATGTGGGGACATCAGGTCCGAGAAGGGTTGGAAACCGAATCATTGGAACAGGCAATCGAAGACGAGATTAATGGTAAGCAGCGTGACCTCAATGGCGTGGAGTATGGTTTTAATTACTGCCGACTTGGACTCATCGCTGAACACATCGAACAATACCAGGCCTTGTTCGGTCACCAAAATGTACTGCTGTTGGACTACCGCGAACTCCACAGTAACCCACAAAAGATAGTTAATCGCGTGTGTCACTTTCTCGGTGTTGAGCCGCACACGCTACCCGAACGCACTGCGCACTTAAATGCTTCCGGTGTACCAAAGTTTCCGTGGTTACACGCGGCCCTGAATATCAAACACCCAATCAAAGACTGGTTGCTTGGACCATTCAAACTACTCTTCCCAGCGAAATTTAGACATCAGATCTGGCAACGACTGCGAAATCAAAATATTCGCCATGGTCAACGGCACCAACTGTCTGAGTTTTCTAAAGTACACTTAGACCAGTACTTTAAAGAGGAAATGCAGCGCATTGAGCAACTTTTATTGGCCAATGGCTAATTTGTTCAACTGCAAACGAGTTAGTAATACAACTGCCACATGGAGCGCTGAACAATGCAAAATCAATCACCCGTGTCGTTTTCAGTGATCATCCCGGTCTACAACAAGGCCACGAGTCTTCGTCGTGCGGTGATGTCGGTTTTGGATCAAGCTGGAATTGCACCTGAGCGGGTAGAAATCATTCTGGTGGATGACGGTTCAAATGACGAGTCGGTGGTCGTTATCAAGGCGCTGCAAACAGAATTTGCTAACCGTTGCATCCGTTTGCACCAGCAGCAAAATGCCGGTGTGTCGGCAGCTCGCAATACTGGCGTCAGTCTGGCGTCCAATCCACTAATTGCGTTCCTTGACGCGGATGATAGTTACAAACCTAGCTTTTTGGCTACTATTGAAGAGCTTTATTTACGTTTTCCTGACTGCGGTGCATTCGGCACCGCCTATGAGTTTATCTGGCAAGCTTCCGGGGAGAAAAAGAAAGCGCGATTGCGCGGTCTGGATCCAGAGCGCCGTTGGCAAATTCTACCGGACTTCTTTCTTAGCGCCGCCCAAGGTGATTTACCGTTTAATACCTCAAGCATGTGTGTGCGCAAAGATGTGTTTGAAGACTTAGGCGGGTTTCCAGTTGGCGAGAATATGGGCGAAGATCAGTCGCTATTTTGCGAACTCGCGTTGGCACAACAAATCGCTTATAGCCCGAATGCCTGCGCGCACTATTTTCAAGAGGTTAGCGGCTCCTTAATGCAAACCGAATCCGCAGTTGGGGAAATGCCCTTTTCTCAACGCCTACAAAACAAACTTGACCACGGCGCAATTCCCACTAATCGCATGCCAGCAGTACGAGCCTATATTGCTGGGCACTTACTCGATCTAGCTCGGCGTAACATTCGTGGCGGCAACCCTCAAGCTGCCAAGCAGCTCCTAAAAGACGCAAGATCAAAAGCCTTGAAACTCAAGTGGTGCTACTGGCGCCTACGCAGCCTAATTGCTTAAGGGCTAGTTTTGCTAGAAATGGATTAAAGAAATCGCGCAACCAGTTTACGCTGCCCTGCTGCGGGCAAACACGCCATCACAAGGCTCGCCACCGCAGTAACCAGCGTGCGTTTTTTCTCAGTCATTAGTGCACTTGGGCTATAGCGAAGTGCTTTGGCAAACCAGGATAGCGCCTGCGCCCCTTGCGCCTGTGAAATGCAACGGCGTGCGATATAGCGACACTGAAACGCCTTTGCGGCAGCGGTATGTCGTTTCACGAATTCAGGTGCCAGCTGCTCCAGACCATCAATGAACTTGAGCCAGGTCTGGTACTGACTGGTGACATCAGCCGACAAACCGGCGTTGTTCAGGCGATAGTAAGTAAGCGCTTGGTCAATCAAACAGAACTCAGTAGCCGTCAGTAGTGCCAGTCGAGTCCAACAATCGATGTCTTCCGATTGCTTTAGAGATTCATTGAAATACTGCCAGTAGTCCACTTGTCGACCATGCTTATCCATGCCACGGAACGCCAATTGTTGTAACACACCCTTACGAATCACTGGTGCGGAACCATTGCCAATTGGGTTGCGACAAAACACGTCTCGTGGCGTGTATTCAGACTTAATCGCCGGTGTTTGCAGTTTGTTTAGCGGCTCTCCCTGCTCATTAACAAACATCGATGCACTAAATGAAATTCCAATCGCCGGATCACCTTGCATCAAGGTTACATGCCGCTGTAGCTTGTCAGGATGCCAGAAGTCATCCGAATCTAGAAACGCAACGAACTCGCCGCGCGCTAAGCGAATACCCGTATTACGAGCCCCGGCTAGTCCCCGGTTTTCCTGTTGAACAAGTCGAATACGCGAATCTGTGTCGATCAATTTCTGTATCCGTGCAATCGAATCATCTGGTGACTCGTCGTCTATCACAATCAACTCGAACTGAGTAAACGTTTGCGTCAAGACAGACTCAACAGCCGTTTCGATGTAATCCTGTACGTTGTACACCGGCATGACGACACTCACTACGGGTGATTTCGTCGCCTTATTTGGTGCATTAGAATCAATGGCCATAACCCACTCCCCTTGCTAGTTGTTTGGCATCTCGTGCTATTTCGGCTTTTTGAGGCTGGCAACAAAGGCGCCAGGCGTAAACCAGATACCAAGGATTGCTTACCAGATAAACTAAAAGAATCCCCACAGCGACGCTCATCAGGCTGACCGTCGATGCGCAGGCCACCACAACGATGAACAGGGCGGTCAACAATGTATTCCACACAAAGTCGTGTCGAATACGGTTGGCCGCCAGCATCAATGCTGAGGCACTTTCACCGAAGGCTCGAGGTATCGCTGACAAACATAAAATCGCCAGTAAAGGCACCGCATGCGCCCATTGCTCGCCGAAAACGATAGGTACGTACCAGAACGCCAGGCCAGCCTGCAATAACAATAAAGGCACCACGACCAGTGCAATTTGTCGCATATTTCGACTAAAGCGCG
>JAUHZM010000338.1 GCA_030426005.1 Gammaproteobacteria bacterium | reverse complement strand
AATATTTTTCGCGCGTCGTGCCTGCTTGGCGATTTTTCGGTAAGCCGCAACAAACTCACTCGGCTGATAGCGGTTATGCGGACCATCGAACTCGTAGCCAATACGCAGAAAAATGCGTTGTCCGCTTTTTTCCAGCCGGCCGACCAATTGGTCTATCTGGGCATCAAACTCGCCCCGATTTACCTTAGCCAACTCATCGGCGCCCATCCAGAGCGCAACTTGCACCATTAACGGTTTATAAACAGACTGCAGATACCAAAAATCTTGATGATTATCGCCTGGTGCGTTGGCATGCGGACGATCGAAACCGTTTCCATGCAATGAGGTATAGAACGCAGCGCCGACGGGGCGTGGACATGCCGCACCCTGTTCGCACACACTGGCAAGGTAGTCAGCAAACTCTTCTCGGCTTTGACCAGCAAAGAACAACACACTTCCGTCCTCTCGCGCAATCGCCCAATCCGACACCATTAGATTTAAAACCAATGCCATCAGTAATAATGAAGATCGCATCACGCCTCCTAAAATAGTCTCAACGCGAGTTGTTTGATTGACTTTTTCACACTGCCAACGCGACTCACTTGCGGATTAATTTCCATGGGGCGTTGCACGCACGCAAGGCATGAGAGATACAACAGCCACAAGGTGTAAACAGTGAGCGAGATCATCAAACCGAAATCAGTTCGCCACAACACATCATCATTCATCAAACCAAGGTAGCGAGCCAGAAAACCTACCAGGGTTAGTACTGCGATCGCAATCAAAGGCAGCATCAAATTCCAGTACACAATTGTTTCTTTGGCTTCCTGAGACTTCAACGTTACGGAAAAGTCCTGGTTAAAAGGATTCAGCAAGGTTGCAAACACCCCTTTGCAGAGCTGGAATATGCCGACGATTCGGCCCACTTCGGAAACAATCGGAATCGTTTTACCGTAGCTTAACCAGTAAAAACCGAGCGTGACTAATAAGATTCTGGGCGCGAGTACCACTAGTAAATGCCCAAAATCGGTGTAAAACGGCGCGATACCCAACCACCAGTACACGGCTGGTGATAACAGCAGCATTAAGGTCCACAAACTGCCTATGTGATAGAGCACCGGGTCCAGATAAAACAGTCTGTCCACAATTGAGAGGGACCGATTGCGTAAAACTCCGTGTGGTGACAACAGACATTGCATCGTGCCGCGGCACCAACGAGCACGTTGCTTTACAAATGCGACAATATCTTGCGTCGCCAGACCGTGACTCAAAGGTTCGTTAAGGTAACGCACTTTGTAGCCCTCGGCGATTAACTGGTAAGAGGTGGCTAGATCTTCCGATACTGTTTCGGTCGAAAATCCGCCGATTTTATCTAACGCACTACGCAGAACGACAAAACTGGTGCCGTAGCAAAATGCATTATCCCAACGGTCGCGGCCCGGTTGCATCACATCTGAGAAAGTGCATTGTGCCTCAGTCCAGGCATACTCACCGCCGAGATTATGCTGAATGGCGTCGGAATTACGGTAGATTTGCGGCGTTTGGATTAAGGCCATTTTTGGCTCATTGAGCATGCCGACTGTGCGCCAGAGAAAATTCGGGTGTAATTGAAAGTCAGAATCAACGACACACACTACCTCGCCAGAGATGCGCTCCAGCGCATGGTTCAGATTACCCGCTTTGAAATTGACACGTGCTTCCCGTCGAATATAGCCAACGCCATACTCACTCGCCATATCGCGTAGCCAGTCTCGACCACCATCGTCTAATACCCAAACCTTGAAGTTTGGATAATCGACTGACTTAGCTGCGCGAATCGTGTCGACCAACATTTCAGGGGGCTCGTTGACGGTAGGAATCAAGATATCGACATCGGGGAGTTGTTTCTGACCACGCAGAATCTCCTCCCAACGATCAGCCTCTGCGCTACGATCAGTTGGAGCCACCAACACGAAGAAGTGCCAATTGAGCAATATTGCCGACAGTGCTTCAAATAAGTAAAAGGTATGCATCCAAATACTTTCTAATGAGAAGTCAAAAGTTGGCAGGGTTTGGGTGTAACGCCAGTTCAAATAGCGCACATTCACTACCACAAACAGAATGGCGATTAGCAACCGTACCATGCGGTGTTGGCGATGTACCGATTTATACAGAATGACTAGACCGAGAACCAAAAGCAGATTGGCCAACACGCCTGGATACAATTGTGTCATCGTTGCAATCTCCTCTTGGTTTCTTAAGCATTAGTCCTGAGCGCGATACTCAGGGCCACCATAATTTTTTCCGCGATCGAGGGCTCGGAGCTGGTCACAATCACCTTTCCCAGTCGACCAATATCATTGACTAGAATATCGCCGTCGTTAATCGCAATCGTGAGCTTGATACTGTAATTCCCTGGTGAGACCGACGCGATCGCAGAGTCTTCGCCGTCTGCGCCTCCGTCCTCTAGCGCCATAATTGACTTTACCGTGCCGTTATACAGTTTGCGGCCCTTGTTCAGATAAATAACCGCGTGGTCGCCAACCGCAACCGCATCCAAAAAGTGACGCGCGAGATACGCCTCAACGAATACGCTACCGGGATGCGCCACCGACAAAATTGGCGCATTGCGCGCTACCGGCTGCCCAGGAATCACATTCAGCCGCCACACCAGGCCATCAATGGGTGCGGACTGAGTTTGACGTGCACCGGATGCTAAGGTGTCTTGTAACTGAGCAAGTTTGCGCTGCGCTGCGTTCAGCTCGGCCTGCAATACCGATTTTCGTAGGCTCAGAGATTGCTGCATGGGGTCGAGTAGTTCAGAACTATCCTGCGAATTGGTGGCAGCAAGATTGTGGGCCTTAATCTGCGCACGTTTTGCTTTTGCACGCTCCAGTGCAGCTTCCGTTTCATTCACCACCGTGCGCGCTTCCATGCTGGCCGTTTTTGTGGCCTGAAACTCTGCCAATGTAATGACCTTGCTGTCGAGCAGACTCGCGTGTTGGCGCTCATTTTGCAGCGCTAGGTTGGCCATGCTTTTTGCATCACTCAACCGTTGCTCTGCCAGTGCAATCTCAACGTCAACTTGAGCAAGCTCACGTTTGCGCATCTCTGTATTGGCCGCACCTTGATCACTCAATGCGTTGTTAA
>JAUHZM010000337.1 GCA_030426005.1 Gammaproteobacteria bacterium | reverse complement strand
GAGGCGCTTCAGCTTGAAAATACAGAATTTGAGGCCCTTTTAGCGATACTGCGTCACGCACTCACGCCGCACGGGTGTTTGGTGATCAACGCACCGAACCGGGATCGATTGAGTCGCTGGTTCGCTCCAGAGTCTCAGCTCAGCAATGATGATCTGGAATTCATCGACTTATATCAGCATTCAAGAAACTCCGACGCAGTTGCTGAGTTAAGCCGAAAAGAATTACGCAATCAATCTCTATCGGCAGGCTTTCCAGCCGTAGACGTGCACGCCAGCTTCGCGCTTGGAAAAAACTGCAAAAACCTCTTCTCAGAGGATTATCTGACTTCCAGTGTCAACGGCTTGAATCATTTTTACCGACTCGGCGCAATTCCACATGGTCGTGTAAACGAGTATTTGCTGTTCAAAAGTCTGGTCAACCGCAAACAGAATCTCACCGACTTAGCGAATCGCTACTTGGTGATATGTGGATCAAGCACACAACACACTCGGCAACTTTACGACAATGATTTCAGTCATTTTCCAGGTACTGGGCGCTTACCCGGCTGGCGAACACTTACTTATCGCCAACGCGCAGCGGTCGAGGTACAAAAAGTTGCAGTCTACCCAGATTCGAAACCGGTAAAGTCTGACCATCTAAAGCAAAATCTCGAACCTCAACCATTTCTCAAAGGCAAACTCCTTGTCGATGATTGGCTGCAGGCCTTGTTGGACTCTGACCACAGACAATTCGAGTCCCTGGTTGATGAATACGCAGACTGGCTAGCAAAGCTTGAGAAAACCGACCAGTTTGCCAAAACGGCCTACGACTTACTGCCATTCAATCTGGTATTGAATGCACGCGGCCCTCGCGCATTGCATCCGATCGACACAGAATGGGAGGTCACTACCCCGTTCGATGCGGACTTCGTCTTATTCCGCGCACTATTCTGGTTCGCCTTCGAAAATAAATCACTGTTGCGCCCCTATTGTGAAGCTAATGACATCCATTCCATCGGCGCATTTATTGTTCGTTACTTGCCATCAGCGTATCAAATTGACGACCTAGAAAAATACGTCGCGCTGGAAGAACGTATTCAGTCTGAGATTGACACAAGCTTCCGCGCCAACGCCGTATCCAACGCACTACTCCAAGGTTTTGATGAAGAAACCGGCGTGGCCTCCGATGAACTGCAAATCGATGTTGTTTGGGGCAACCAGCAAGGCGAGATGCAGGAAGCAAACACACGCAGTGCACACTGGGCTAAACAAACACACGCACCGCAACTATGCGAGCTAACGTTGGCTTCCTATGACAATAAATCACCTATTCTGCGCATTGATCCGATGCCGGAGAGCGGTTGTTTCAAATTGCACTCGATTGAAATCGTCGATGTGAACAACAGCACCCTGTACCAAATCGCTGACGCGCAAGACTGGGCTGAGTTAGTTCAGCTCAACAACCTGCGTCAGGTAGATGACGTGCTTATTGCGCTGAACAACGATCCAAACTTATGCATCGACGTCAGTCACGTGGACAATATCGAGACTTCAGCCACGCTGAAAGTCTCGCTCGAATGGGTCTGGGATGCGCACTACAGCACCGTGGTTTCTAGTTTGAGCGAAGCTGTCGGTCAACAAAATGCCGCGCTGATCGGACAAAGCCACCGCCTTAACCAGTACCGCGCAGATATCGAATATCAGGCGCAGCGGATCGAAGACTTACTTGGGCATCGTGAAGACCTCACACAGATGTACCAGAAAGAAGAGCGTCAATTAAAACGGACGCGCGCGCGCATGCAAGGTGAAATCGACCATCTAAAAGCTCGCCTACATGCACAACACGTGCGTAACGACGAACTCCATGGCTACCTGCTAATGCGGCCGTCCACACGAATTAAACGCGTTGCTCGCCGCTGGTTAAACCGTTTGACCGGCAAGCCTATGGTGGAAGAAGCGCCAGCGCCGGAGATCGTCGAGAATACCCCGCCACCATCGCCACTGCCCAAAGGTGAGTTAATCGGACAAAATACCGAAGACTATGGATTATGGGTCAAAGAAAACAGCCTGAGCGATGATGACATCGAGGCGGCCAAGGCGGAAATCGAGGCCATGCCACATAAGCCGGTGTTCTCCATTTTAGTACCGATCTACAATACCGACCCAGAATATCTGCTACCAATGATCGAGTCGGTGCAGAAGCAGATTTATCCATACTGGCAGCTGTGTCTGGTCGATGATTGTTCACCGAAGACCTACCTCAAGCAGATTCTTCAACACGAAGCGTTGCAGGATGAGCGCATCAGTATTCAGTTGAACGACGTTAACCAAGGCATCTCCGTGACAACCAACGACGCCCTGGCAATGGCAACGGGTGATTATATTGCGTTGCTCGACCACGATGATGAAATCAGTATCGACGCGCTGTATGAAAACGCAAAGGTGATCAATCAACATCCAGATGCGGGCCTGATCTACAGTGACGAAGACAAAATGGACATGCAGGGCAACCGCTTAGAGCCCTACTTCAAGCCAGATTATTCACCCGATCTACTGCAGACCAACAACTACATTTGCCATTTCACCGTGATTAAAAAAGCGATCGCAGATGAAATCGGCGGATTCCGTGAAGGCTTAGACGGATCGCAGGATCACGACATTATTTTACGCGCAGCCTACGCCGCCGAGAGGATTGTGCATATTCCTAAAATCCTCTATCACTGGCGCAAAATTCCGGGATCTACAGCCGTGGTCTACGACGCAAAGTCGTATGCATGGGAAGCCGGTCGTAAAGCTATCGAGGATGTTTTACAAAAGCACGAAGATGGTGTGCGAGTCGAATTCGGCACGCTCAAAGGATCGTATCGCGTGCACCGTGAGATCAAGGGCAACCCGCTGGTCAGTATTGTCGTACCGTTCAAAGACAAACCGGAGCTCCTCGACAGCTGCTTGAACTCCATTTTGAATCGCAGCAGCTACCAGAACTTTGAAATTGTCGGCGTCAGCAATAACAGCACGGAACCACGCACACTTGAGAGAATGGCAGCGTTCTCCGCGGCCGACAAGCGTGTTCGATTCGTTGAGAAGAACATACCGTTCAATTTTTCCGCGATTTGCAATTATGGTGTCGAACAAGCACGTGGTGAGTATATC
>JAUHZM010000336.1 GCA_030426005.1 Gammaproteobacteria bacterium | reverse complement strand
CTCAAGTCGAGGATCGGTGATCATGTCTCGCCAGCGAAGGTCGATCGCTACTTGCTCAGACGAACCGGCCGACGCGGTATCAGTGTAGTGATCCGCCACGGGAAGCTCAGGTCGAACATGTTTTGGCGCGAGCTGACACGCCGATAAAAACAGCACACCAAGTACAAGACTCAATCTAACCATGGGAAGAAACCTCATCGGTGCCAGTAGTCGCACCATCAAATGCATTTTTGTCACCGGCAATCCAGCGACGCACCGCCAGATAACTCAGCGGAATAAAGAAAATACCCAGTAGCGTGGCCACAATCACACCGCCCATCACACCGGTACCAACCGCAATTCGACTTGCGGCACCAGCACCTGAGGACAGTGCCAACGGCACCATGCCCAAAATGAATGCCATCGAGGTCATGATGATGGGACGCAATCGTAAACGCACTGCATTCATCGTCGCTTGAAAAATACTGCGCCCTTCCGCTTCTTCTTCGAGTGCAAACTCCACAATAAGAATCGAGTTTTTCGCCGCCAAACCAATGATTGTGACCAGTCCAACGTTGAAATAAATGTCAGCCGGAAGGCCTCGCATTAAAGAAAACAATACCGCACCAAGGACACCCAGTGGCACTACCAAGAGGACAGAGAGCGGGATAGACCAACTTTCATACAAGGCAGCCAAAAGCAAGAATACAACTAACAGTGACAGCGCCATGAGCGTTCCAACCTGGCCAGCCGACTGCTGCTCTTCATACGACAACCCAGTCCACTCGTAATCAAACCCTTCAGGTAGCTGCGCGCTGAGCTTCGCCATTTCTGCCATGGCCTCACCGGTTGAAAAACCCGGCGCGGGCATACCAGAGATGGTTTGCGATGGATAGCCGTTGTAACGATTCAGCTGCGGAGATCCAGCAGTCCACTCGACCGTGGTGAACGCACCGAACGGCACCATTTCGCCTTGCGCGCTTCTAACACGCAGGTCCAATACATCTTCTGGTGTCATCCGGAATTGGGCATCGGCCTGCACCAACACCCGAAGGATACGGCCCGCACGCGCAAAGTCATTGGCGTAAGCACCACCCATTGCAATCGACAGAGTGTTGTTCACGTCGCTGATGGCCAGCCCAAGCGCTCGCGCTTTAGTTCGATCAATATTTACGCGTAACTGTGGCGCATCTGCCTGCCCTTCTGGCCGCACTTGCGTTAATACAGAACTCTGACTCGCCGCCCCAAGCAATTGATTACGCGCTTGTGTTAAAGCCTCGTGACCATGACCGGCGCGGTCCTGTAGCACAAATGTGAAACCACTGGCGACGCCCAGTTCACGAATCGGCGGCGGGTTAAGCGTAAAAATGATCGCTTGTTTTACCGCGCCTAACGCGCCCATCGCGCGACCAGCGAGCGATTCCGCACTGTTCTCATCACCCGGACGTTCGTCCCAAGGCTTGAGGGACACAAATGCCATTGCATTCGCCTGCCCAGCACCGAAAAAGCTAAAACCACGCACTAAGGTCACGGCATCAACTTGGGGCTGGTTTTTATAAAACTCAGTCACATGCGCAATTGCCTCATTGGTGCGTTCGGTCGTTGCGCCTGGAGGCGCTTGGATAACGGTAAAAACACTGCCTTGGTCTTCACTGGGGATGAAGCTGCCAGGCAAACGCGTGAACAGCAGCGCGGTTACCGCCACCAACAAGAAAAACGTTGCGATAAATCGTACCGGGCGGGACAACATAAAGCCGACCACGGACTGATAGCGCTGAGTTGTGCGGGCAAACCAGTCATTAAATGCGCCAAAATAGGTAGCGGCCGGAGATCGTGAACCGCCCTCTTCTTTGGCGGACGGTTTTGGTTTCAACAGATTCGCACACAAGGCCGGCGTCAAGGTAAAGGCCAAGACCGCAGAGAATGTAATCGACACCGCCAAGGTCAAGGCGAACTGGCGATAAATACCACCGGTTGAACCCGGGAAAAACGCCATCGGCACGAATACCGAGACAAGCACTAAGGTAATACCAACGATGGCCGATGTAATCTGCTTCATGGCCACCACAGTCGCTTCATAAGCCGGCAGCTCGTCCTCTTCCATCACGCGCTCAACGTTTTCGACCACCACGATCGCATCGTCGACCAAGATACCAATCGCCAATACCATTGCGAACAGAGTCAAAACATTGATCGAGAAACCAAAAATCCACAGACCGATACATCCACCAGCCAAGGCAACAGGCACGACGATGGTTGGGATCAATGTCGCGCGCCAGCTTTGCAGAAACAAAAACATGACCAATACAATCAAGATCATGGCTTCCACCAGCGTCTTCACGACTTCTTTGATTGAAATCTCGATAAAGGGTGTGGTGTCATAAGGCACGCTCCAGCCGATATCTTCTGGAAACGACGCCTCCATTTCTTTTAAACGCTTGCGCACACCAGCAGCGGCATCGAGCGCATTCGCGCCAGTACTCAACTGCACTGCCATACCTGCCGCTGTTTTACCGTTCATTTCGAGGTTAAACAGATAATCCTGGGCGCCCAATTCAACGCGGGCCACATCGCCCAGACGGACCGCTGAGCCATCAGTGTTGGAACGTAAGATAATGGATTGAAATTCCTCTGGAGTCTCGAATCGGCTTTGCGTCAGAATCGGGGCTGTCACCTCTACACCGGGAGCCAACGGTCGATCGCCCAGCGTGCCACCAGGGGATTGACTATTCTGCTCTCGAACTGCGGCCAGCACTTCAGAGGCAGATAGTTTGTAACTCGCAAGTTTGTCGGGGTCTAACCAGATCCGCATCGCGTACTCGGAGGAGAACGAACGGATATCCCCAACGCCGGGCACTCGACGCAATTCATCCACCACACGCGTATTCACAAAGTTCCCGAGCTCTAATGTGTCTGTTGCACCTGACTTTGATGTCATCGCCACAATCATTAAGAAACTGGAGGAAGCTTTATTGACCTGAATTCCCTGACGCCGAACTTCTTCCGGCAATCGCTGCTCGATGGTCCGCAGGCGATTTTGCACATCAACTTGCGCCACATCGACGTCGGTACCCGAATCAAAGGTAACGGTGATGGTGGCGCTGCCATTCGACTGGCTGGCAGAAGACATATACAAAAAGCCTTCAACACCGTTCAA
>JAUHZM010000335.1 GCA_030426005.1 Gammaproteobacteria bacterium | reverse complement strand
TCTGGAGAGGATGGCCGGAACCGTGAGCGACTAAGAGCCCATCCGAAACGTCCAAACTGTCATTGCGAGGAGCAAAGCGACGTGGCAATCTCCACCCTCAGCGCGTTCGGTGACGAGATTGCCACGCTCCGCTCGCAATGGCGGCTGTTGGGGTGTGCCACCCAAAGTAAAGTTCCCACAGTGTCATTCTGAGCGCAGCGAAGAATCTCAAGTTCCAAGGGGTTACTACGCTCTGCTCGCAATGACAGTTGTTGCGGTATGCCAATCAGAGTAAATCTTCCCGACGTCATTCTGAGTGCAGCGAAGAATCTCAAATACCAATTAGTCGCACCACAACCGTTCCAAATTGCTTTTCACTTTCAGCAGGTTCAACCTCGCGGCAGCATTTTCCTCATTTCTCGGCAGCAACTCCAGCGCCTCGTTGACATCAAACAAGGTTTGGCGATGCGTGGCCAAGCGTACTTTGCTCTGAATCCAGCCGACCGCAGCAATGCGCACGCCACTGGTTACGGGTGTTACGCGATGAATGGTGTCCGCGCTGTAGACATACGCGCTACCCGCGGGCAATTTGACATGGTCAACACCGTCCGATTTGTGGATCTCGAGTTCGCCACCTGAATAGGTGTCTGGATCGGACAAAAATAAGGTGAAGGCGATGTCGGTGCGGGTACTGTCGATAAACGCTTCGTCGATGTGTGCGCCATATTCCATGCCGGCTTGGTAACGGCTGATGATAATTTTTGCAAATTGCTTTGGGTAGACTGCGCGTTTTATTAATGGGTGAGCGTCCAGTGCCGCGGCAATTTTTTGTTTCACGCCAACAATGGCAGCGGCGTTTGGATCAGCTTGTAGGTTAAGTTTAACCTCGCGCGCAGTTTTGCCTGCGGTGAGTTTGCCATCCTGATACAAACTTTTGTCTGCTACCGCGTCCTGAATTGCCAGAAGAGAATGATTATCAATTGCGTTTTCAATAAAAAAGGCCATACTAAGCGGGGTTCTGATTGTGATTAAAACAATGGACACCAATCTTAGCAATAAACCAATTCCCCCACGAGGTGGTACTGAAACTATGATTAAACGAACGAAACTGTGGACGAGCATCAACAAGATCACGTTGGTGAGCGTGGCAAGTGTTGGGATCGCGGGTTGTGACTCAAACAGTGATACTACTGCTGACGTTGAACAGCAAGCCAAAGTGGCGGTAGAGCAAACAGCTTCCGTGGTGGAAGGTGAGGGCGAAGGAGAAGGTGAAGGCGAGGGCGCCGGAGCCGTTGATCTGGCAACCAATGACCTGGCTTATCTGACTCAGTTGGCATTGATGCGGGGGCACCTCTATGTTGGGAATGCCCTATATCAGGATGGCCATCTGGACCACGCTAAAATGCATATGAAACACCCAGAAAGTGAGTTGTATGCAGCAGTGGAACCCGCCTTTGCAGCACGCGGTTCTGCCGGGTTTGCGACACAGTTAACTGCGTTATCTACAGCAGTAGAACAAGAGCAGGGTGATGCGGCAGTCACTGCAGCTTATACGGCAGTGGTGGATGCAATTACCGCGAATGAGAAAGCGGTAAGCGCGGCAAGTCGTTCTGTCTCACAGCAGTTAAAACTGGTTGCCGAGATTATGCGGGTTGCTGGCGAGGAGTATGCGATTGCCGTGGTCGACGGTAAGATGGAGAATGCGCACGAATATCAGGATGCGCTGGGATTTACCACGATCTGCAAACGCATCGTCAATGATATTTCGGCATCGAGTGATGCGGAGCAAGATGCTAAGTCGGCGGCGCTGGATCATTTAGATGGGCTCGACACTCATTGGCCAGCGCTGATTCCTCCAGCAACCTTGGAGACCGAAGCCAGTGCACTTTACGTTGCGGCAGCTAAAATCGAGCTCTTGGCGTTTGGTGTGAAATAAGGTTCGACTGCCAGACAGGTTGTGTCAGCACTCGCTGTACACAACCTGTTGTTAGGTTATTGGGTCTAGTCGTCCAAGCTCTGTTTGCGGTATTGACTTGGGGTAACACCGACCAACTTCTTAAAAAACGTATTAAAAGTCGCTTTACTGTTGAAGCCACTTTTCGACATAACTTCGATCATTGTGAGTTGTGCCAGTTCTGGGTCTTGCAATAGGCGTTTGGATTCTTCCACGCGATAGCGATTCACGAACTCGAAAAAGTTTTGCTTAAAGTGACGATTAATAATATTCGACAAGGTGCGTGTAGGGAGTTCAAGTTGCCGCGCAAGCTGTTCCAAGGTCAAGATGTGTTTTAGGAAAGGCTTGTTGGTCGCCATATGTGCCTCGATGCGCGCGACCTCAGCAGTGTCAAATTCCACGTGTTCAGCGTTACCTTCTTCGACCGTAATCACACCTTCGAACAAGCGTGACCGGCTCAGGCTGAAGAAGATCAGAGCGCTTACTAGACCCAAAGTCGTGTAGTTGCCGATTAAGCCCATGACACTGAAGTCAATGGGTATACCGCCGTGTACATTTAGAATAATGGCGGCCGCCACAAACACTGCCCAGCAGCGGATAATGGTGAAGCCGATTACCAATAGGTTTAGCCAACCTAAATCGATATTCTCTAAACTGGAATAGCGATGTCGGATTTGTTTTCTGAACTGGTGGATTTCGATCAGGCATAAGATGCTGAATAGTACGCGTAGACACTCGCGGATAAACCCTTCGGCATGACGCAAAAAGTTGGCTTGTTCAGTATGGTAGTTGCGTAGGAACTCGACCTTAGTTTGGAACGGCAAGGCGTAGAACTCAAACCAAATCCAGATTAAATAGATTGCCGCAGGGAGTAAAAACCACAGGTCGGTCCGAGTGAGTTGGTAGTTCTTATATACCAAGGCTCGGGTGTACCAGAGAAGCAATGGCCCTTCCAGCCAATACGCAATCTCAAAAATGCGATACAGATTGGGTGAGATATTCAGCGCAATATATCGAAACTCAGCGCCGTAATTTACCAGAATATGTAACGGGATCGCCGCTTGAGTCAGCAAAAAGCCAATCAAAAAGTAATCCGCCATGCGGCGCTGGTGACGGACCACGAACAATAGCATGGCGAACAACACGCACTGGTATATCGTGGCAAGCAGCACGATATCATGCGTGTTAAAAATTAACCGTTCCAATCCAACCATCCTCTATTCTTCTTTTTTTGTGCCAGTATAGCCAAT
>JAUHZM010000039.1 GCA_030426005.1 Gammaproteobacteria bacterium | reverse complement strand
GCAGCGTAGTAACTGCGGTGGCTGCCATGCACACTCGCAGATGCCGCTCGATTTTGAACAAACCGCCGCTAGCAATCCAACGTATACGGTGCGAGATTTGTCGACCTCTACCCCGATCGTCACACGGGACAATGCCGGTAATGTTGGCCTGAGTGAGGTGCCGACTGCGGCCGTGAACGTCGAGTTCTATCAGGACATTCGCCCGATTCTGCAGAACCACTGTATCGCGTGTCACAACGGCAGTCAGCAAGCCGGGCAGCTGGTGCTGGATGACACCAGCAAGGAGTCTGGGACGCATGTGCCAAATGATTATTATCGCCTAGCCAATGATTCGGGCGCTAAATACGGATATCCGCCAGTGATCCCGAACAAAAGCTGGCGACAATCCAATGCCAGTCGTTATATCCGGCGATTTCAATCGCGGCGCAGCTTATTGACCTGGAAGTTGTTTGGTGAACGATTAGACGGTTGGTCCAATGCCGATCATCCGACCGAGTCGGTTCCAGGCGACGAATCCACCTTACCAGCTGGCGCTTCTGCGAATAATGCGGATATCGATTTTGTAGCGAGTACAGCGCATCCGGCTGGTGGCATGACGAGCTTGAGCATGGCGCAAAAGATGACGGTGGCGCGCTGGATTGATCTGGGTGCACCGATTGATGTGTCCGCCGCAAACGGCCGAAATCTTGGCTGGATGGCAGATGATAATCGACCAACGTTGACGGTGAGCCAGCCGCGCGCAAACGTGAACACCGCGCCGGTCACCGCAATCGTGGTGGCAGTGGCCGATGCCTATACTGGGGTAGATTTGGACACTTTTTCGGTAACGGCAGACTTTAGCGTCAATGGGGTTGCTGCCGGGTCAGAACTTAAAAACCTGTTCTCGCATCAAGGTGGTGGTGTGTATCGTCTGACCTTGTCTTCGCCGCTACCGCAGAACCAAATAGAGCGCCACATTTTTGCCGAAGTAAAAGACCATCAGGGTAATGTAACGCGTCAGTCAGTGCGGTTTTTTACCGCGCCTTAAGGCTTGCCAATACAGCCCCAGGGACCCGGGGCTGACAGTGGATCACATTAGCGCTGGCTATCTGCGCTAAATCTATTTATTCTTGGTCGCACGACTGTGCGTATCACTGGCTCGGCAGTCCCTGGCGCTATGATTTTGCCCCCATGCAATATCTGGTCAGGTTGGTACTGCCTATTTTTGTGATCCGCATACAGCAAATGGTTCAGCAATCTTCGCACCCAGGTTGTTGGCCTCCAACAAGCACTAACCCGCAAACAGACACTGTGGCATCGTTTGACTTAAAAAGCCCGAGCGGTAACGGTCTGCGTTACCTGCGCGACTACCATACCTTTGGACGGCGGAAAGATACCGTCGATACCCAACTTGATTTCGCCTACGTATCCAAGTTTCACGCGGTGATCGAGTGGCGTGAGCCCGATTGGTTACTGAAGGATGTGTCCCGCAACGGCATCAAACTGAATGACAAAATTATTCCTGCCCAGCAGCCCGTGGTGTTGAAGGTTGGTGACACGATTGACTTCGCCGGTGTCGGTGAAGCAGTGCTCACAATCCGGGATATTTCACCACCTGAGCCCATGCTGATCAATCAAGCGATGGTGGAAGAGATTATTCCTATTCCAGAGAGCAGCCTGTTACCCAACGAGACCAACCCGGAGTTGGCAGTTTACCGGTGCCCGGACCGCGAACAGTGGTTCGCTGAGTCCGTTTCTGCAGGTGAAGAAATTGGCCCGTTTGATCACGGTGATGCAATCGAGTTTGATGGCAAGCATTGGACTTTCTTTCTGATCACAGAAGACGACGCCACCAAAGAATTTAATCCGCAGCAAACCACCTTGGCCGACGTGCTGTTTCGTTTTGACCTGAGTCAGGATGAAGAGAGTACGCATTTACGTGTTACGGAAAACGGTGTTACGCATGATCTCGGCGAGCGATCACATCATTATTTGTTATTGCATTTGTTGCGGCATCGTCAGAGTGAGTCACCGGAGACCGGTTGGCTCGACACACAGTTGCTGTTAAAGCAGCTGGGATTGGAAGAGACCTACATGAATATCCAGATATTCCGTGCGCGTCGTCAGGTCACCGCCGCTTTGCCGGGTGTGACCGGTCAATCACAACTCATAGAACGCACGAATATTGTTCGCTTCGAGGTTTATAAAGAAGGCGTGCGTGAGGAACTGGCCCTGGCATGAGTGACGCCCTTAATCACATAGAACGGCTTGGGCGTTACCAGATTCTGCGTGAACTGGGTCGCGGCGGGATGAGCGTGGTGTATTTAGCGCGCGATTCTGAGTTGGAACGCGACGTTGCCATTAAGTGTGTGGATACGTCCGAACCGGCCACCGCTAGATTAGTCGAACGTCTACGCGCCGAAGCAAAGCTCCTTGCGCAGTTAAACAGTCCCCATATCGTGCAGCTATACGATGTGGTGGAGCAGGACGCAGTGTTGGGTCTGGTAATCGAATTTGTTGGTGGTCATACTCTGACGCAGCGCTTACAGCAGGCGCCATCACGTGCGGTGTTGTTACGCTGGCTGGCTGAAGTGGCCGAGGGGTTGGCGAGCGCGCATCAGCAAGGTATTGCACACTGTGACCTCAAAGGCGATAACGTTCTTATAACCCAGCATAATGTGGCCAAGATTGCCGACTTTGGGATTGCCCGCGCCAAGCTAGACGATTATCTGGCCGACGAGGGCGCAGCGCGATCAGGCAGTGTCAGTGGCAGTTATTTCTCTTTGTCGCCAGAGCAGGCCACCGGGCAACCCGTGGACACACGTTCAGATTTGTTCTCCTTGGCGGTGTTAATTCATCAAGCCTTGGTGGGGCGTCACCCGTTTGGCGAGACCGCAAACAAATCCGCCCTGTTAGAGCGCATTGTAACCGCGCCGTTCACGCTCGAGGCAGATGCACGGTCAGCGCTTGGCTTGCGACTCGCCGAAGTGGTATCCAACTTGTTAAGCAAAGCGCCAGCAGACCGCATCTACACAGCGGCTGAGGTGGCTGAGTTCTTGCGTAATGCACAACAACCATCAGAGCAGGATACCGATGACACCACACAGCTGATTCCGCTTCAAACCCAGCCAACCACAGAGCCTGCAAGTTTGCCACGTTGGAAAGCCTGGTTGAGTCGCGGCGCGTTGTTGGCCGCTGGCTTTTTGGTTGGCTTGGGTATCATCAAGTACTCAGCGTTGTTCAGTGATTCCGATGATACGGTGCACTTTGTGGCGCTTGATACGATTGAAATAAAGACCGCTGCGGATTTCAACGCGGAGTTGTTACCGCTAATAGAGAGTACCTTGCAGACCTCGGCTGAGCAGGCGGTATTGTCCCTGCAAAATACCGGGCTGATTTCGAGCCGGGAGTTTGATGCAGTGCAAGGAGACTATCGGCAACGCGCAACCGCCACCGGTGCCACGTCGATACTGAACCTCTTGGCTGAGTGCGGGAAAAATAAGTGTGATCTAAAATTACGCAAATTTGATGGTCCGCAGATGGTGGCCACTGAACAGCGTAGCTGGCCGGTGGCGGTACAGAACCTGACCGATATTCGCAACACGCTTCGTGCTGAGTTGTTGGCGCTTTACCCTGGAGCGGCGCGCGCTGACTCAGAGATGAGTGTGAGTGAGGATATTTATCGGACTTACCTCGAAGTCTTTCTAGACAGTGAAAACGGCAAGCAAGCCAAGCCTGAGCACCTCATTACGCTGGATCGATTGATCGCACGTCAGCCGTTCTTTATTCCGGCGTATGACTTAGCGCGTCGCGTGTCACAGCGATTGAATACGGTCACCGGTGATGGTGTGCATCTAACGCGCCTGGAGCGAATTCTGGCGTATGCGCCGGACTCACTGAACGAAGATCCCTCCATTTTGGCGGCGAAGATCTATGTGAAACTACAACAGGAACGACACGACGAAGCTGAGGAATTATTTGTATTCGCGCAGCAGGTGGTCAAAGACAAATCCGCATTGATTAATTTGGAATCCGACCTGGCTTACTATGGCAACCAACCGCAACGGCTATTAGAGTTGGATCGTAAGAACTCCGTCCTCCGGCCATCAGCTAAGACTTTTTATAATTTAGCGACGTCGGAGTATTCATTTGGGAACCATGCAGCAGCAAAGGCGGCGGTTGACCGCGCTCTCGAGCTGAATCCAGACTACTCATTCGCGCTGAGTTTGCGAGGCACGGTTGCTATGCGTCAGGGCGATTTGACGAGTGCTATCAAAGATTTCAATGAGGCACTTAAATCGAATCAGAGCGGGTCAAACTATTCCAACCTCGGTGTTGCTCTTATGTTGATTGGTAGCTACCAAGAGGCAATAGAGAGTTTTAAGCGAGCGCTCGAAATATCTGATCAAAACACAACTTACCAGCTAAACATCGCAGATGCTTATAAGTTGAACCAGGCACTGGAATTAGCAAATCGCCATTATGATACGGTGATCCAATTAACTTCGGATCCATCGAAAATCAAGGAATTTAGAGATCGTGCTCAAGCATTTGCCCAGTTGGGGAATCATAGTGAGGCGATTCGGACTTTGAATGCCGCAACAAAAAAATACCCTGATCAGAGTGATTTTCAATATGCCGCTGCGATTGTTTACACCATGTCGGATAACCAAATCGCAGCGGTTGTTGCTGTCGAAGAAGCTTTAGAAACAGGAGTCGGAAAGGTTTGGTTTACGTTTCCGTGGTTTAAAAAGCTCTGTGTGAATGATTCGTTCCGGCAGCTTACGCTGCCAGAAACGAACAGTCTTTGTGTTGACTAATGCGGATCACGATCAACTTCATCACCTGGATCAATAGTCCCAAGTGTAGTGTAAAAATAGATATCTTTGAAAATGTCTGTATCTGCGGGCGGCTCTAGATAAGTAAATGTCAGTAGGTTATTGACGGTGCTCCCAGATGCTTGAGATATTGTTTGCGAAATGTATTGTAAGGGCTCCCCATTACTGTCAGTGGCATTGCCAGTGAAATAGTTTCCTGAATCACCCAACGTAATGGCCAATTGGACATTGTCGCTGTTGCTACCACCTGAAAAATGGGCTTCGATGACGTCGATTTGGGTGTCACCATACATCAGTATTCCGGCATACACGTCGGGGTTTGATGATTGTAAACTGCCGCGAGATAGCGTCACGTTGACGACCCCGCCGTCGGCGTTCCATTCATTTAAGACCAGATAGGTTTTGTCGCCTTTAACCTCGACGCTAACATTTGGATTAGACATTAATTATCTCCGTAGTTGCTAATTTTTGTATTGTTTTCGTAAGCTTTATTGGCCCTGCTTAGTCCCCCTAAAGACTTATCTACAGTAGCATCATTTCTAAAGGTGGTAATCCTACCAAGGTCCCAACTTCTAAAACATTCGTCGGATCAGCAGGCAGAGAGAATGCATCAAGTGTCGATTGGACGCCATCGACGCTTAGTCTAGTCTGATTCTAATGCGGGTCGCGTTCCACCTCAGCTTCGGGGTCGATAACCCCGATGGTTGTGTGAAAACAAATGTCTTCGAATAAGCGCGTACCGATTGGCGGTGCACTGTAGGTAAAGGTGAGCAAGTTGTATTCACCACTCGGAAGCGAACTCGATAACTCCTGGTCAACGACGTAAGCGAGTTCTTTATTTTTTCGGTTAGTCGCTTCTCCGGTAAAAAACAGCTTGTCGTCGCCTGTCAGTTTGAATTGAATTTTCACAAGCGCTTCTGGATCCTTTAATGAAAAATTGGCCTGTATCACGTCGATGGTGCGGCCTTTGTATCTCATTTTTCCGGTGAAAATTGGCGGTTTCTTGGAAATCTGCTTTTTGGGTTTTACTTTGACCTGGACAGTGTCCTCACAACTACCTTCGTTTAAGACTAAGTACTTTTTAATTACAGCGCTGCGGCAGGATTTAGACATTGATAACCTCCATTACTCTCGTCATACCTTGATTTTAGTTGAGTCTGAGGGTTCCCTTTTGTAGTCCCTCAGAGAGACCTCGACACACAGTAGCATTGATCGTGGTACTGGTAATCCTACCAAAGTCTCAACCTAACGCACCATCGCAGGTACTGGTTCACTCATCGCCGTGTAAGAGCTTGTAATACTTCTCGTGAAGAGATGCGCGCACTATGTACTCATCAGATGACAACGTCAGATGTAAATCAAACGGAGTCAGAAATTATTCACACGGGTGGCGGTGTAAAGGAGTTGGGTGCCATGGATGGCGTTTCTAATCCGCCCTTAAATTTGGGGAGTAGCAACAATGAAAACGAAATTTAAAACTTGCACTGCAACCAGTCTTTGGTTTGGCCTTGGGCTGCTATCAGCAGTGTTGGTACTGAAGCCGGCGGCGTTTGAACTTTACGCAAGTAAGTGGTCACTCAGCAGCATCCAGGCACAACTTGATGGTGTTGAAACGATTGGTGTTGCCGCGCCACGCCGCGCACTGTCGGTGTTTGACTGATTGGTGGGCACCGACCTGTAATAGAGTGTAATACCGATAATGTCGGCCTCGAATTACAGTGTCAGCATAAGGTTGCACCACCGTGTTGGTGGTGCGGTAAAAGAAGTAATTTGAGGTTGGACTATCATGGCTAGAAAACTTAAAAAACAGTTCACTAACGGTATCAGATCCACATTAGGCGATCAGTTATCGCAACGCCTGATGACTGGCGCAAACGCGAAAATTTACGGCAATCTGCTCATGAGTGCGTTTTTCCTATGCGTCTGCATGACCGGCTAATGTGGGCGTACAACACGATTATTGAGGGAAAACCTCAAAGGTAAGATACAAGGAATGGTGTTTTGCCTTCACTTCATTGTTCTCAGGTACCGGAGCGCTAACATCTACCTCGAGCAGGTAGAACCCTGCTTCTGCGAAATTTAAAGTGATCTCTCCTGCATCATTAGTACGTAACTCTTGCGTGTTGCGTTTGTTTCGGTGGCGTGTTCCTCCAAACTCGAGATGTGCTTCAATACCAGATGCCACTGGTTTGCCATCCATTAACAGTAAAAACGTGACCGGCTCACCAACAAACAAGTCATTTGGGTGTGCAGAGCCGCCAATTTCGATGCCCGATCCACTGATGTGTTTACTTAGGGGCGTTGGAGAGTTGTTGGTGATGAAGGTCTCAACGCGTGAGCTGATTAGATGTACTTCGATATTCGTGGCACCTTCTGGTAACTCTGAGCGTTCACCAATTATTCGGTTCGGCGTGCCGTCGGGATTTTTGAAGTAGATCATTTGTGTTGGCTTTTGTTCTATCGTAATTCGATAGGTGCCGTCATTTTTCAGTGTTACGTCGCCTGTAGATTGGCGGGTAAAAGCTGTTAACTTAATTACTTCTTGCGTTTTGCCATCGGGTGCAGTGATGTATGGGGTTACCTTACTGAAAATTTTGAGTAAGAATGGATTCGCAGTACCACCACCATTATTGCCAAGTGGTTTGTCTGGGTGGAAAATATCGTTGGTGATACTGGCGTTCAACGTCACTGATTGTGGCTCCTCACCAGAGAGTAAGGTATGACTTGGCAGCACATAGCGTCCGTGGGCTTGCACGGCTGTGTTTGTTAGCGTCAGGGCGAATAGCGCCAGCAGGCGAGGTGATAATGAAGTACGCATGATGATCCTCGTGGCGGGGTAATAATTAGGGTTGGATAGTGATGGCGATGGCACCGAATTCGTAGTCGCCTTCGAGCTGATAGCGTTGTTGTTGCTGACCACCGAGCGTAATGGCTTGACGTAAGAAGTCACGGCCGCCGGCTTCGCGCGATGCTTCAAAGCACAGCACATAGTTACCGGCCGGAATATCATCCGCCACCGTCCATTCATAGGTGTAGGTGCCGGGTTTACGTGTTGCCCCGGTGACGCCTTCATAGGCGGCAGCATCCGAACGACCGATCTTGCGCCACCATTGACGCAGATCTTTCAGCCATTCGTCTTGCTCGTACCACACGTTAATGACTTTGACGCCTTTTCGTTCCGGCGTCTCCAGCCATACCGCAACATAGGGGCGGTGGTATGGGTCTACATCCAACGTAGGGATCGTGACTGACAGCGCAATGGATTCGGCCTGACAAAGTGACGTAATTAGGCAACCAGTCAAAACGAATACAGATCGCAAGCTGGCAGAAAGGAACGTAGGCATGTGGAAGCTCTCAGAACGGATTAGTAGGCGGGAACAAAAGCCAGATACCAGATCAACGGCGTCAGAATGCCAATGATGGTGAGGGCGAGTCCCCAGTTACGGTATTTTTTAAGTTGGAACAAGATCAGAATCCCGGCCACCGCAAGCAGAGTCATGATTAGAGCGGAAAAGTCGATAAAGGCTGACCAGGCGGCGCCGGTGTGTCGTCCTTTATGCAGGTCGTTCATGAGCACCCAGAGGTTGCCAGACTGATACTCTATCTCGATGCGGGATTCCGGTACGATGATTGACACAAAGGCGTAGCCAGCAGGGAGTGGATAATCTAGGCTAACTTCGCCCAGCTCTAAATCGTGGTCAATCGAACGAGGATGGTGTAAACCATACTCCTGTTGGAGAAATTCCGTGATCAATGCGGTTGGAAATGCCGATGGGTCACTCAGTGCTTCGCCAATATCGGTCGGCAACATGTACTCATCTACGCCGTTCTCTGCGCCGTCTGAAAACCAGCTTGCGTGATTCAGAGTGAATCCGGTGACGCTGAAGAACAAGACAATCGCTAAAGCGGTGGTGGACAAATAGATATGCAGCCACCGGGCAATCTTGAACATGCGCTTGGCCGCCTCGGACTTGGTCCAATTCCAGGACGGTTTCGAAGGCGCGGCGCGAGCGGATTTGACTGTGGTGTTCATACAAAATTAAACGTGAGCGGACGCGGTGGCGGATGGTCAACGGCCTCACAGCGAGGCCGTCATCCCAAGTTACTCTTCTAGAGTTCTTCGTCCCGAGCCCTTAGTCCTGAGTAACTAAAAGTGGCTTTGATGTTTCGGCCAGGTTCAAAGTCCTGTAGGTACAGTTCGCCAAAACGTGGATGTCGACTCAAACCAGTACGCGAGGATTGTGAGGCATAATACTCGTCGAACAGATTGTCTACGCCCAGTGTCAATGACACCGCCTGTAGGTTCTCTGGCGTCCAGCGCATCGAGACATTATGTACGGTGAACTTGTCCTTGCTGTTGTTTAAGGTCGCGCCATCGAGGTCTAATCCGGCCGGTACACCATCTACGGATAATACGTCCCAGTGTAGGACCAGGTCTGTACGCTCGAAATGGTAGTCGAGGTTAAAGCTGATGGTGTCGCCTTGTTGGCGATCCAGTCGGGCACCGTTGAGTGCAGCATAGGTATTGAATGCGGCTAACTCACTCTCGGCTTGCGAGAATGTGAGCAAAGCACTTAAACCGCCTTGATCAAAACCAAAGTAGGCTTCGTAACCATCTAGCTGCATGGTGCCGATATTGTCCTTCCATGAGCGTGCTGAAACTGTGCTCGGTGGTGGCGCGTAATCGTAGATGTAGTTATCGATTTCGGTATCAAAAATCGTGATCCCAGCTGAGAAGCGCTCGGCTTGGTATGCCAGTGACAGCTCGTTATTGCGCCCCGTTTCAGCTTGGATTCCTGGGTTGGCTACGTCATACAAACCGGCACCCGTGAAGACCTCACCAACTTCTGGGCCTTTGAAGAGTTCGGTGGTGCTGAGTTTCACCAACAATGATTCCGTGATGTTAAGTTCGGCTGCGAGCCCAAATGTTGTCTCGCTAAAGTCGTTGCTCACGACCGCCGTATCGACGTCGTAGTCTTCATAGCGAAGGCCAGGTATCAAAGCAAAACGGTCGGTGAATTGAATCCGGTCCTGAATGTACAGCGCAGTATTGGTGGCAGATTCGCTAGATTGATCAACACCGCCAGTTAAATACAGTGATTGATAATCGGTTTTGTAGCGAATTCGCTCTAAACCGTAGGTCAGCAGGTGGTCACCAAATTCAGTACTGGCCAGCACATTCAAGCCGCTGTTTTCAGCGGTGCCGGTTACTTGGGCAGCGGAGCCAGCGAATGCAGCATTCAGTGCCCAGCCAGATTCATCGCGTTGCAGTTGGCTTTCGTTGGTAAATGCGGAGACGGCGACAGATGTATGCTCACCGACGTTGACATCGTAGTTCAAGGTCAGTGTGTCGCGTGTAAACTCGGTAGGCCACAATAGTGGAATTTGTAACGAGTTGGTGATTGCCAAGTCAGTTGCCAGACCCATGTCAGGGCGGTAACTGTAGTCGCCTTGATCTTCATAGCTTTCGTAGCCGATTTCAATTCGTTGTTCGGCAGTCAGGTCCCAGCCCAGTTTAACTAATATGTCACTGAGTTCGCCTTCCAGACCGCGCACGGTACCATCTGTGCCGGGGTAGACATTGCCATGGAAATCCTTGATTTCACCACCGCCAACGTCGTAATTGTCACGATCAACTTGATTGACGTAGGCCAGAATATCCCAGTTTTCGGCTAATTGCGCGAAGCCAGTGAAGGCTAGGCTCGAGCCCGAGTTGTCACCGTAGCTGGCCTGCAAACGACCGCCGACCGTGGCGCCAGATTCCAGCAGTTGAGCCGCATTCTTGGTGTTGAATCGCACAGAACCGCCGAGTCCACCGTTGACAACGGAATTGGTGCCGACTTCTACATCCACCTTCTCTAGAATGTCAGCATGAATCTGTAGATTACCCATGTGGTGATACATATAGGTATTCTGATTCGCACCGTCGATGGTAATGCGCAGGTCTTTGTCGTCCATGCTGCGAATCGTAATGCGTTGGTTGAGGGAGTGTGCCCCACCTACGTCCACACCAGGAATAGTGCGCAGCAAATCGCTGATGTGGTCAGCTTGTTTGATCGCAATGGCGTCGTCCTGCAAGGTGAGTGATGATGCGCGTACAGCCGTGCCCCAAACTGAGATTTCTTCGATCGGGCGATCTTCTGAATCGTTAGTGTCAGCAGCGGTGACCGAGGTTGACGAGAGAATGCTGGCAATGAAAAGTGCAGCCGGTTTTAGAGCGGTATTCATAAGGTGATGAGCTAAGGCAAAGGAGGGAGCTTGCCGAATAGTTTAATGTGTGCGAATAATAATAATTCGCATTAACATTATCAACCTCTTCAAGGGCTTTTGTCTTGTCTATTCGGCATGGCGGTGACACCTCAGCCTCATTATGCATACGTATTCGGTGTACAAATTTCGGTATACGCTTAGAAATACGCTGCTGTGGTGATTCCGAGTCGTATAATTCGGCACTAATAAAAAAACAAATCAGTGTGTTCCGTGTGTCAGAACGCACGCAGCCCATCACATAGGAGATAGTCAATAATGAATCAGGCTGAGACCAATCGGTTTTTCACCTTGCGCGTGTCGCTTATTGCCGCAATAGGCGGATTTCTATTCGGATTTGATACCGGCGTCATTGGTGGTACGCAGTTGTACTTTACCGAGTACTTTGCACTGTCCCCGTCGGAGCAGGGCTGGGCAGTCGGCAGCGCGCTATATGGCTGTTTGTTCGGCGCTTTAGTGGCTGGTTATCTGACCAAGGCGATTAGTCGGAAACATACATTAATCCTGTCTGCGGTGTTGTTTTGCGTATCCGCCTGGGGTTCTGGCGTCGCTAACTCGCTAACTGAGCTTATTGTGTATCGTGTTATTGGTGGCGTTGGGATTGGTTTTGCCTCCATGGCCGCACCGATGTACATCGCTGAAATATCGCCTGCTCGGCTTCGTGGTCGCATGGTTTCTTTGTACCAGTTAGCGATTGTGTTTGGCTTTTTTGCTGTGTTCCTCGCCACGTATTACATTGGCGGTGGTAATGCGCATGGACTGTCAGAAGAGGCGTTGCAAGCGGTGCATGCGGCCAACCTGGATCGGGGTTGGCGCGTGATGTTCTGGTCTGAGTTATTACCGGCTGGTGTGTTTTTGCTAGCGCTGTTGTTTGTGCCACATAGTCCGCGTTGGCTCGCAATGAAGTCTCGCTTTGACGAAGCAGGTCAAGTTTTGGGCCGTGTCTATAAAGATCCGGCGGTGGTGGAGCAACATCTGGTTGAGATTAAGCAATCGTTCAATGAAGTTGAGGTTAAGAGCCTTAAGGTGCTGCTCGCCGGTGGTCTTGGTTTTGCGGTGTTTGTTGGCGTGATGTTGTCAATTTTCCAACAGGTTACTGGTATCAACGCAATCCTTTACTATGGCGCTGAAATATTCAGTAATGCGCTGGGTTATGGGCCTCAGGATGCGCTCAAACAACAACTCTGGTTAGGCGCGGTCAACTTGCTGTTTACGTTTGTGGCGATCTATACGGTGGATCACTGGGGCCGAAAACCGTTGTTTCTTGCTGGTACAGCCGGCATGTTGATGGGTTTGACGGTACTCGGTGTAACCATTTATACCCAGTCGATGGGTGTGGTGTCGTTGATTGCGATCCTGGTTTTCATAGGCTCGTTTGCGATGTCGATGGGGCCGGTGGTCTGGGTGATACTGTCAGAAATTTTTCCGAATCGCGCGCGGAGCTTGGCGATGTCCATTGCAGTCGGCGCGCAGTGGTTATTCAATGGTGTGGTGGCTACCTCGTTCCCGCTCGTTAATCGCAGTGAGCTCAATGCAACTCAGTTCAACGGCGCATTACCGTATTTCATTTTTGCGCTCTTTTGCGTGTTGGCGTTCATCTTTGTGTGGAAATACCTGCCAGAAACAAAAGGCAAAACCCTCGAGGAAATGGAAGACCTCTGGTAATTAGGACCTTTTGAGTGCCGATCCTTCGGCACTCATAAAACGTCGTCGTAGCTAAGGATTTCTTTGCAAATGAGAATCGTTTGCATTTATGAATTGCTTAGGTTAGATTAAGTGCTTTCCAACAATCTGACTTACCAAACAGTGTGAAGCAAGTGCTGTACAGCAAGGTTGCAGAACTCGCTTCTCACTCATGATCGATCCTACATAACTATGCAAACGACTTGCTCAATGCGAAAGTGGAAGACGCTTATACGGCGCGGGAATCAGTACTTCTTCTGCCAAAATTTTGATCAAGCGATGCAGTGCTATGAGGCGGCCAGACGCCAGGCAGAGTGGTTATTTGACGACTGGAATGAACCGGAAGAGGCGGTTTCGTCCTTTGTCGTTACACATCACAATATTGCAGATGTGTACCAAAAGCGTGGTGAAGTAGCTGCGGCACGGGAGATCCTCGAGTCCGTGCACGCATTTATTTTGAAGGCAGTAACCTCAACCCCGATTAGCGACGGCCGTCACCCAGCACTGTATCGCGCCTCTATTATTACGTACTCGACTTTGATGGTGCACAAGCGCTGTCATTTATTGTCGAATTTACACTAGTTCTCCATCTCGGAGTCCATATGAAGTGGATGCGCGCACAAGGAGGTTGCGCGTAATAAACGGTGAAATGAGAGAAAAAGCGCATTTTTTACACTATGCTTGTATCAAAGGGCTAATTTAAGGCGCTTAGACACTAGTCCGTTAAGACTATATTGATTTGCGGAAATACGTGTTTCAATGCGTCAACTACACATTTCAAGTTTGGGTTGGGAGATCATGAACATTGAAGACTTAGATACCAAGTATCTATCTGCCAAAGCGCTGGCACTGGTATCAGAATTCGCACTGATACTCTATCGACATAACGGCGTGATTATTAATGTGGACGCCGAAGATGTTTTACGCCAAGTGGCTGCGCAGGCAGATGTAACAAAAACACACCTGCAATTACACGAAATCTACAAACGGTTGCGTGCCGAGATTCGGAAGAACTTTTTGGCTTCTCTACCGCCTAGTAAGTTGGCGGCGATGCACGACCTGCTTACCGATAAAAACGCAGTGGATATCATCACGCATCACCGGCGTATTCATTAAGCCGTTCAGGTTGATTGTGACAGCATCATAGTTTTGATGCCCAGACTCCGTAGACGCTGAGCGATTGCAAGCACGGCAGGTGGTGTGTTTGCGTGTTAATTTCAGTTGGTTTTACATCGACTCGCTGAGATGCGCGATTTGTTTGCGCATATTGTGTTTGACCGGTTTGGGTTGCAGTATTGTCTTGAGCGGACATAGGGGTTTTCTCCATTGAATTCGGTATGACCGCTACTCTAAAATCTCAAGCTAGCTTTAGATCAACCCGAAATATGCACTTATTGGCGTTTTGGCTTAAAAACACGCAATGGAATGCTGATTCAGCTTGAATCCGATGTTGTTTGTTTGCACAATCGGCGCCCATATTTCATCCAACACAGTAATTCCATGTTACGAAAAATTGTATTTACTAGCGGTATGCTGCTTGCGACAAGCACAGCGACTGCGGGCGAATGGTCCGGTCAGGGCGAAGCGGGCTATATGCGCGCTAGCGGGAACACTCAAAGTGAAACCATTAATCTCGGCCTCAACTTTTTATGGGAAGGCTCAGTGTGGTCGAATGAATTTGACCTGGCTGTGTACCAATCTTCCAGCGATGGCCTGGATTCGGCTGACAGTCTCGAAGCTGCGTATACTCTGGAGCGCAGCCTGAGCGAGCGCAGTAGCTTATTTATGAGCTTGAGTTATTTGGATGATCAGTTTGATGGGTTTACCGAGCAGTCCAGTATTTCTGCGGGTTACAGTTATAAGCTGATCGACCGCGAGAGCACCACGTGGGAAACTGGTATTGGTATCGGTTATCGTGATACCGAAGAGATTATTTTGGCCGCTGATCCAGCGCTGGCACCGACTCTGATTGACATCAGTGGTGCGACCGGGGTTCTTCGTTCCAAATTTAATACGGATCTGACTGATAACACCAAATTCAAATGGAATATCAAGACCGAGATTGGTTCTGATAATACCTATGCACAAAGTGACGCAGCGTTGCTGGTAGCGATGAATTCTCGTTTTTCACTCAAGGCACAGGTAATTGTCCGCCACAATACAGATCCGGCGCCAACGTCGAAGAAGACTGACACGGTTTCTTTGTTGAGTCTGGTGTACAACTTTGGTGAGCGCCCTAAGGCAGAAGAGTAGTTCGATCAGCGCTGCATTTTGCGTGCGGTTTGTTCCGGCGTCCAGCCCTGAACCCAGCCGCGATTAATGCGCAGGCGGTTGTTTTTTATGATGAAAAACGCCGCCACGCTGTCACATCGGAACTCGCTGAATAGCGCGCTCGACACCTGGTTTACATAGCCGTGGTATGACAGTGTGCGCAACCATCGAATTTTGTTGCGGGTATTTATTTGTTGGATCACGCGATTGATGATTTCTCGCCGATTTAGTTGAGCCGAGTCACGAACGACAAACCCTGCGCGGGCAATTGCAGTAAGAAAGAGACTGCTTTTGGACAGTCTACGCAAGTATTTGATCGCACGTTCCCAATTGCCCGCTTCAATGTGTCTCAAAAACGAGCGCATACTACGTAGGTTTTCATCCGACAACGCTTTTGCACTGAGTTCGGCTCGAACCCCAGCTCGTTTGCGGAATACATCCGCATCCTCACTAAAATAACTAATCGTTTTCAGTCCCCGCATAGACTTACGCTTGGCGTGCTCGCTCGTTGATTAACCCTATACTCCGAGCCGAAGTATAAATTAATTTTGTTTTGCATACACGGTCGACATTTTTACGGAGCGACTGTCCTTGCCTGGGTGTATGTAGTTATTATATGTTATATATATGCTTTGTATATAATCTGCTATCTAGAGCCATGGGCATTCTAAAAATCAGCGATCATCTGCACGACGACATCAGAGCTTCAAGTAAAGCCATGTCGCGCTCAATCAATGCGCAAGCCGAGTTTTGGATTCGGTTGGGTAAATTGTGTGAAACGAATCCAACCTTGAGTTACAACGAAAGTTTGCAGCGGTATCTACTTAACGAAA
>JAUHZM010000334.1 GCA_030426005.1 Gammaproteobacteria bacterium | reverse complement strand
AGGCCAAGGAACTCGACGTGGCAGTGTCGACGGACGAAGAGGTCTATCGACCGCGTGACACGGTGACTGTGTCGCTAGCGGCTAAGCCCAAAGTCGGTAAAAAAATGCCCGTTGAAGTGGCCATGGTGGTGATTGATGAAGCCGTGTTTGATCTCAATCTGAGTGGCAAGCGCTATTACGACCCGCTGCATGGCTTTAATCACCTGGAGTCACTCGGCGTGATGAACTACAACCTGCTGATGCGCTTGGTCGGGCGTCAAAAGTTCGAAAAGAAAGGCGCGAACCCTGGTGGTGGCGGTGGTGAAGAAAGCACCGACTTGCGCAACATTATGAAGTTTGTGGCGTATTGGAATCCGTCGCTTGAATTGGACAAGCGTGGCAGAGCTAAGGTCGATGTGACCTTGCCCGACAATCTCACAGGCTGGCGCGTGTTTGCGATGGCAGTCAGCAAGGACGAGAAAATGGGTTTGGGTGAAGCGCAATTTAAAGTGAATCGCCCGACTGAGCTACGCCCGGTGATGCCCAATCAGTTAACGGAATCTGACACAGTACAAGCCGGTTTTAGCGTCATGAACCGCACGGAGAATGCCCGTTCGTTAAAGGTGACGCTGCGAGCAGCCGGTAGCGCATTACGCAATCCAGTGAGCAAAACCGTCAACCTTGACTTGCAGCCATACCAACGCACGCAAGTTTGGTTGGACATCACCGCGGATCAATCCGGTGAGATCGAGTTTTATGCCGAGGCCGGTGACGCGCAAGACAAAGATGCAATCGAACATCATTTGACGGTCGGTAAGCGACGAGCGTTAGTGACGGCTGCTACCTATGGTACGACCACGCAAGCGCGTGTGGCGGAACCGTTCGCGTTCCCAAGCGGAATCTATTCCGATGTCGGCGGTTTGAGTGTGCAGGTGTCGCCGTCGGTGATCGCCAACATCACTGGCGCGTTTGAGTACCTGCGAGATTACCCATACTTTTGCTGGGAGCAACGGTTAAGCAAAGGATTAGCCGCCGCGCAATACACTGATTTAAAGGCGTATTTACCCGACAGTCTGTCTTGGGAGAATAACCAGCAACTGGTTAAAGACACCTTAAGTAGTGCAGCCAGCTTTCAGGCTCCTAACGGTGGTATGACGTATTGGATTAATGATAATCGCTACGTTAGCCCCTATTTGAGTGCCTATACCGCGATGGGGTTTGTCTGGTTGCGTGATGCCGGGTATGCCGTCCCCGACACGGTGGAACAAAAGTTGCACGCGTACCTCAAGACCTACTTACGACGTGATGAAACGAATTTAACCAATCAGGAACGAGCGATGCATGGGATGCGTTCGTCGATCCGGGCCGTGGCACTTGCTGCCTTAGCGGCGCGCAAGCAGGTTGATCTCGCTGAGGTAAACCGATTCCGGTCGCATTGGGAGAATATGGACTTGTTTGGCAAAGCGCATTATTTGCAAGCGGCCACAGCCCTAGGTGCGCCTGAGGGCGAGGTGTTAGCGATGACGCAGAACTTGTTGTCCTACAGCGTGCAGTCGGGCGGTAAGTTTCAGTTCAATGAGACCTTGGCTCCGGGTTACGCGCAAATGTTGCACACGCCGCTGCGTTCTAACTGTGCCATATTGACAACCTTGCTGGATATCTCACAACAGTCGTCAACGGCCTTGAACACGGTTGGTGACGTTCCCTTTAAGCAGGTGCGTGCAATCTCACAGACACGCGGCAATCGAGCGCATTGGGAGAATACACAGGAGAACCTCTTCTGCCTGAATGCCTTGATCGACTACAGTCGGCTGTACGAGCGTACCAAACCAGATTTTAAGGTGACCACCAGCATGCAGACCGAGCAGTATGGAACGCAGGAAATCGGTGATACGGCTTTTTCCGATCTGCGTGATACCGCGGTGTTGCTGGCGAACGAAGAATTGCCGGTAGAATCCGATTTGCAAGGTCAGGTCGTTATCGATCGTCAAGGAGATGGCCGCCTCTATTACAGCGTGCGTATGAACTACGCGAAAACGGAAGACGCCGCGGAACACGTGAACGCGGGACTCGAGGTGCGCCGTGAGTACTCGGTAGAGCGCGATGGAAAATGGCAACTGCTATCCAGCCCGATGCAGTTACGCAAAGGTGAATTGGTGCGTGTTGATTTATTTGTATCAACCCCAACGGCACGCCACTTTGTGGTGATCGATGACCCCGTTCCGGGAGGGCTGGAACCGGTTAACCGTGACCTCGCCACGAGTTCTGTGGTTGATGCAGACAAAGCGAACCTTGGCCGAGCCCAGGATTCCTGGTGGTATGTACGTGACAGCTGGCAGGGCTATGGCCGGTTCGGCTACAGTTTTTACCATCGTGAATTACGTCACAATGCCGCACGCTTTTACTCGGATTATCTGCCTGCTGGGGACTACTATCTGAGCTATACGGCCCAGGCAATCGCGGGCGGTACATTCTCCGTCATGCCATTAAAAGTAGAAGAGATGTATGACCCGGATGTGTATGGCATGGGCGTTCCAGCCACCTTGAACGTTGATCATGCTGAGTAATCGCATCCGATCGGTATTGCGCCGCACTGTGCTGGTTGGTGCAGTCGTTGGCGTTCTTTGCGCGGTCGCACTGGCTGTGGCAACGCAGCGTGCCATGCGTCCACTGCCCGATGATTTGCGTGCTGTCGTCAATCAGATTAATAAACCCCAGCTTTTGGATCGAGACGGTCGACCGCTGACCTTGACCTTCCAGAATCAATGGAATGTGCATCAGCAAGTGCGCTTAGAACGGATTCCTAAGGTATTGCAACAGGCGTTTATTCTGGCTGAAGATAAGCGGTTCTATTCGCATTCAGGCATCGACTGGACCGCGCGCTTAATTGCCTTGGGTCAGAACGTAATGGCACTAAAAGGTGTGCGTGGAGCCAGTACGATCAGCGAACAGGTGGTGCGGATGGTGCACACACGCCCTAGATCAGTTTGGGCTCGCTGGGTTGAAGGCTGGGAAGCACGAGTGCTGGAACGACAGTTCGACAAAGCAACGATTCTGGAGTTCTACCTGAATCAGGTGCCGTATGCAGCGCAACGCCGCGGTGTTGCGCAGGCTGCCGAGTACTATTTTGATCGCGACCTTGAAACACTCAGCGAGAAGGAAATGCTGGCATTGGCGGTGCTTGTGCGCGCCCCGTCAAGATTTGATTTGTATAAGAGCACTGCCCGTAT
>JAUHZM010000333.1 GCA_030426005.1 Gammaproteobacteria bacterium | reverse complement strand
ATTGGGTCTTCGAAGTTTGGTAAGTCGGTGACCACGTCTGCCAATTCGTGTTTACTCAAAATGGCAACACCGTTGTAGGTCTTTTGGCCGGTGGCAGCACTGTGATACCCGAGTTCTTTAAATGCATCGGCTGGGAACTCTGAATCCGGCATTTTGAGTTCTTGCAGGCACAGCAAATCAGGCTGATGGGCTGATAACCAGTCACAGACATGTTCCATGCGAACGCGCAATGAGTTCACATTCCAGGAGGCTATTTTCATATGATTTAGCCGGGCTGGCTTTATTCGGTAATTTCGTAACCTGCGTCGATAACAGATTGTTTTAAATCTGCCTCAGAAGGGTTTTGCAACACTTGGTCGCCGATCAAGATGGTTGGCGCAATCAAACTTGAGGTTTTCTCGAGAATGAGGCTTTGCGCTTCGCGGTCATCGTTTAGTGGTAATTCAACATGGGGTACGCCCATTTTCATCAAATTAAGTACCACTTGAGCACACGTCGCGCAATTGTCGACGGTGTACACTTTAATCGGAGGCTGGTTGTTGGTAGTGCTTCCTGAGCTAGCCTTGCCTTGGGCCACGGTCTTTTCTTCCAGCAGCTTGCCGCTTTCTGGCGGTGGTTGATCCTGATACGAAATATTGCCCTGCGCATCGACCCATTTATAGAGCTTTTGCGCGCCCGCTGAGGTGCTGATCAGTGCCGTGAGTAGGGCAACACTGGCCAAGCGAATGTGATTGGATAGTTTCATGCAATATCAATAACTTATTTCGTTAAAAAATACCAGTATTCACTGTCGGAATGCGCAAACTTAATCCGGCAGCAGTGACTCACCCTGTATCAGTTGCTCGAAGGTTTCGCGGCTTCGAATGATATGAATTTGATCACCATCCACCATCACTTCGGGAGGTCTGGTGCGAGAGTTGTAATTATTGCTCATCGCGAAACTGTAAGCACCTGCCGAGCAGACTGCCAATAAGTCGCCGGACTGTAACGCGAGTTCGCGGTCATGACCGAGCACGTCGGCTGACTCGCAAACTGGTCCGACCACCTCATAGCTGGCCGGTTTAGCGTCTGAATTGGTGCGGACCGGGATAATCTCATGGTGTGCTTGATACAGAGCTGGCCGCATAAGGTCATTCATACCCGCGTCCACAATCGCGAAATTCTTGCTCGTGTTGTGCTTGGTGTATTCCACCGTGGTGAGCATCACACCGGAGTTGCCTGCGATGTATCGACCGGGCTCAATCGCAATAGGCAGGTCAATGCCATGTGCGGCCACGCCTTTAATCATGGCTTGCACATAATCCTCGGCCGCTGGTGGCGTTTCACCTTTGTAATTGATACCCAGGCCACCACCGAGATCCAGTTGTTGTATGTGAATACCCTCTTGCGCCAGCCGCTTCACCATATTCAGCACAATTTCCAGCGCATCCGTAAATGGGCTGGTCTTGGTGATTTGCGAACCGATATGGCACGCGATTCCATGCACTTCGATATTGGGCATGGTGGCCGCTAGCTTGTATGCGTCAAATGCAGCCTCCATGGTCACGCCAAACTTGGCTTTCTCCATGCCGGTTGAAATATACGGATGCGTCTCGGGGTCGACGTCCGGATTTACGCGAATTGCGATCGAAGCTGTAACGCCAAGCGAGGCGGCTACCTCTTGCAACCGATGCAGCTCAGCGACCGATTCGATATTGATACTACGGACTCTACTTTTGAGTGCGAACTCCAGTTCGTGAACCGATTTCGCCACACCGGAATACACCACTTTGGCCGGATCACCACCAGCCGCCAGTACGCGACGTAGCTCGCCTTCGGAGACGATATCAAATCCAGACCCAAGTCGTGCCAATAGGTTCAAAATGGCGATATTGCTGTTGGCTTTAACCGCGTAACAAATGGTGTGCGGGTAATCGCCGAAGGCGTCGTCCAGCGCGCGCCATTGGCTTTCGATGGCGGCACGTGAATAAACGTATGCAGGCGTGCCGACTTGTTGCGCGACACGACTTAAGGGAACTTGCTCGGCGTAAAGCTCGCCAGCATGATATGCAAAGAATGTCATGGTAGTAGCCTGTAGGTCAAAACGACTGCGTCCATGCGCGTCATTTTGGGCTCGGTAATTTATTTGGTTTCTTCGAGTTCTTTTTCTTGTGTTTCGACTTGTTCAGTAACCGGCTTGTCGACGATTAAAGGGCCTTTTTGGCCGCAGGCTGTCACACCGGCAGCAAGTGCCAGAACCAAGAGGATAGAAAGTAGTTTAGACATGGATAGTTTTCCAGTGATTAATCAGTCTGAAGTCGAGTACGCGCTGCGTCGAGTGCTTCACGCACACGGGCCGGCGCGGTACCACCAAAATGTGCGCGGGAGTTTATCGAGCCCTCGAGCGTGAGTACATCATACACATCATCTTGAATCATGGGTCCAAAAGATTGCAGTTCGTTCAGGCTTAATTCCGAGAGTGGCTTTTTCTGCTCGATCGCATAGTGCACGGTATTGCCGACAATTTCGTGGGCATCGCGAAATGGCACTTGCAGACGCACCAGGTATTCCGCCAAATCGGTCGCGGTGGCGTAGCCTTTGAGTGCAGCTTGGTACATGCGCTCACGGTTAAATTGAATGCTTGGTATCATAGCCGCGAACACTTGGAGTGACGCGAGCAGCGTATCTACCGTGTCGAAGATTGGCTCTTTGTCTTCCTGGTTGTCGCGATTGTATGCCAACGGCTGTGACTTCATCAGTACTAGCAAGGCTTGTAAATTACCTATCACACGCGCACTTTTACCGCGGACGATTTCGGCAATATCCGGGTTCTTTTTCTGCGGCATGATGCTGGATCCGGTGCAGAAAGCATCGCCGATCTCAATAAACTTATAGCTTTCAGAAGCCCAAAGAATGAGTTCTTCGCACATCCGCGACAGGTGCATCATGGCAAGGCTGGCGGCAGAGGCAAACTCGATCAAAAAGTCTCGATCAGAGACGGCATCCAGAGAGTTACGTGTTGGGCGATCAAAACCCAGCAGTTCGCACGTGAGGTCGCGATCCAGTGGAAAGCTCGTGCCCGCTAGAGCGGCGGAACCCAGCGGCATGACATTAATCCGCTTGCGACAATCCAAAACGCGTTCGACATCTCTTTCAAGCATCTCGTTCCATGCCAGAAGGTGGTGTGCCAAGCTGATCGGTTGTGCCACTTGCAGGTGAGTGAAGCCGGGCATGATGGTG
>JAUHZM010000332.1 GCA_030426005.1 Gammaproteobacteria bacterium | reverse complement strand
TGTTGCGGTAGGCGTAGGATGCGATGGTCGGTGTTTTACCGATCAAACGACATGCTTGCAGCATGCGCGTCTCAGGATCGTTAACGTCTTTGGCATCTGGATAGAACGTAGACAGCGCAGCGACGGTGGAGATAAATACGCCCATTGGGTGTGCATCATAATTAAAACCGCCCATCAAACGTTTGGTTTTTTCGTGCAACATAGTGTGGTGCGTGATGCGTTGTTCCCAGTCTGCAGACTGTTGCGCATTTGGTAACTCGCCGTTAAACAACAAGTAGACCACGTCTAAATAAGTACTGCGTTCTGCCAATTGTTCGATCGGATAGCCGCGGTAGCGCAAAATGCCTTTGGCGCCGTCAAGGTCGGTGATGCGGCTGGTGCAACTCGCGGTATTTAAATACCCCGGATCGTAGCTCATCATTCCAAAATCGTCGGCTTGAACTTTAATTTGGCGAAGTTGGGTGGCGCTGATGTTGCCGTCTACGATATCGATCTCGTACTCTTTCCCAGTGCGATTGTCTTTAATTGACAGGGTATCTGACATGATTTCCTCATTAATAAAACGTTGTGGACTGCTTACACACGGCACCGCCAAAGGTAGATAACCCATGGTGTGCGGAGCACTGCCCGTTTCGAGAATTGGATTAGTCTGGTTGGTGATGCTTGTGCACGAATGAAGCTTCGATTTTGCACATCCATCAGAATTGCGGTGCGCAGTATACCAAAAGCGCAGGCAAAAAATAATAAGCGCAGTGATCTATGTGGTAAATGATAGATATATGGTGGAAAAATAAGTGCGCAATCGCCTTATTTTACGCCGGTATGTCCGAAACCACCGGCTGCGCGCGCGGATGTGTCGAAGTCTTCCACGATCTCAAAGCTGGCTTGCACGATAGGAACAAACACCATTTGCGCAATGCGGTCACCGGGTTCGATGGTGAAGCTGGTCTGGCCGCGATTCCACAATGAAACCATCAATGGGCCCTGATAATCGGAGTCGATCAGGCCGGTGAGATTGCCGAGTACGATGCCATGTTTGTGGCCTAGACCTGAGCGTGGCAGCAAGACCGCAGCCAAACTTGGATCAGCAATGTAGATCGACATACCGGTCGGAATAAGGTTGGTGGTGCCGGGCGCGAGTTCCAGCGGCGCGTCAATACAGGCTCTTAAGTCCATTCCCGCCGCCCCTTTTGTGGCATAGTCTGGCAGTTCGAAGTTAGTACCAAGGCGTGGATCGAGAATTTTTAGCTGAATGGCTTGAGTCATGGTGTCTATAAAGAAGTGCTTACGGTTGCGTTTTTTTAGAATGGTAGTGCTTGGCTATTTCCGCGATTAATTGTCGGGCCAGCGCGTATTTGTTCTGCTTCGGTAGTGGGGTTGCCTCGTTGGCGCTAATCAGGGTGATGGCATTATCGGGTACGCCGAAGCCGGTTTCCTCACCACCAACGTGATTCGCTGCAATCAAATCGAGTTTTTTGCGTTCGAGTTTTCCGCGTGCGTACGCCACGACATCATTGGTTTCAGCGGCGAAGCCAACACAGAATGGTGCGGCGTCTCGTGCGGCAACATCCGCCAGGATGTCAGGATTCTTGACCATGGTGATCGTCATTTCATCCTGAGATTTTTTGATCTTTTGCGCTTGCAGGTCGGCAGGTCGGTAATCTGCTACAGCGGCGACACCAATAAAGATGTGCTGATCCTGAATGTCCTGCATGACCGCTGCATGCATATCGAGTGCGGATACCACGTTCACGACTTTGGCGTGCTCTGGCGGTGTGAGAGCGGTTGGGCCCGAAACTAGTGTGACTTGTGCCCCGGCTTCGATGGCTGCTTGCGCGAGTGCGTACCCCATCATACCTGAGCTGTGGTTCGTGATGCCTCGGACCGGATCGAGTGCTTCCCAGGTGGGGCCGGCCGTAATCATGACCTGTGTGCCACTTAAGTTTCCGGTCTTGAATAATTTGCCGACTTCGGCAGCCAAATCCACCGGTTGCAGCATGCGGCCGGGACCAACTTCACCGCAAGCTTGTTCCCCTGAGTCAGGCCCGAGTATGGCGATCTTGCGTCGTCGCAAGGTCTCTATATTGTCGATGGTAGCCGGGTTCTGCCACATTTGTTGATTCATCGCGGGCGCCACTGCAATGGGTGCTTCGGTAGCGACACAGACGGTGGTTAACAGTTCGTCGGCATTGCCCTGGCACAAACGTGCGATAAAATTGGCGGTCGCTGGTGCAATTAACACAATGTCAGCCCATCGCGCCAGGTCAATGTGGCCCATGCCGGATTCACTTTCGGCGGTCATTGCATAGTTGTGTACCGCATGGCCACTGACGGCTTGTAAGGCCAGTGGTGCAACGAACTGTTCGGCATTTCGACTCAAGATGACCTGAACGTCGGCACCCAATTCGATTAACTTGCGGACCAGGTCGGGCGCTTTGTAGGCAGCGATGCCCGCGGTGACGCCGAGCAGTACTCGTTTATTGGTTAGAGGTTTCACGTAGCTTGCAGGGAAGTGTTGGTTTGGGCAATTTGCCCGCTGAATTGTCCATGATAACCGATTTACGCGTAAGGTGGTTTTATCGCGTTGCGAATTTATGCTCTAATGCAGGAGTTGGCTCGGGGCTGGAATGGCCTCGACTAGCTGCTGCTATGGAAAGCACAATTACTTTAATCAGCCACGATAAAACAGATCGAATCAGTGCGTTATCTGTTTATCTAGGAATGACCAAATTTACTCACAAGGAGAGTGAAATGAAGCGCAACACAAATGTATTGTCTGAACTTAAGCCCATAAATAAAGACTGTCTAACACGGTTACCAATTAAGGATTGGCCTGAGGCCGAGCGGCCCAGAGAGAAATTGCTGCACCGTGGTGCGGATCGTTTATCGGATGCCGAGCTGCTGGCGATTTTTTTGCGCACCGGCTTGCCGGGGCGGTCGGCCGTGGATTTAGCGCGAGATGCTTTAGTGCAGGCTGGTGGCTTGCGGGCGCTGTTAAATCTGCCCCAAGCGGAAATTTGCCAGCTTAAAGGGGTCGGTGAGGCCAAGTAAGTGCAATTTCAGGCCGCGCTGGAACTTGGGCGGCGTTATTTGATGGAGAAGCTGGAGAAGGGTGAAGCTTTGACTAGCCCGCAAGCCAGTCGTGATTATTTGAGTCTATTGTTGCGCGATAAGCAGTACGAGTCCTTTTTTGCCATGTTTTTAGACAGTAAGCATCGTGTCA
>JAUHZM010000331.1 GCA_030426005.1 Gammaproteobacteria bacterium | reverse complement strand
TGGATAGCTGCCAAGACAAAGTAATGATCTTGCTTGGCGTTTTACAGCACGAATAGTATTTTCAGTATTCATTGAGCAAACCTGTCTAGCGGGTCCAACGTCAGCAAAATATCACCAGCAATGGAATAACACACTATGGAAACCACCGTTTACAATCCGCCCGCAGCTGATCTTCAGCTCGAATCTCGACACCAGGATGTCAGTCTATGGAACCCAGACGCGGCTGGGGCCTGGAGTATCCTATTCTCGCCAATATTCGGCTCGATCCTAGTCCGCAGTAACTGGCGGGAACTAGGCGACGAGGATAAAGCACGCACTGGCACGATTTGGATCTGGGTCAGTGTGCTGATGTTCTTTTTGTCAGCGGTGATCCCTCTGCTTGGTTTGGTCTACTTGATTACCTGGTACTACGCCTACCAGCGAAAACAAACCAGCTACCTAAAACAAAACCTCGGGACCTATAACAAGAAGGGTTGGTTGAAACCGCTGGCAATTGCGGTGGTTTGTTATTCAGCTGTTTTCATAGTTGCCGTGTTCGTAATTACATTATTAACTGGGACGGCTTAGGGATATGTCGAGAATTAGAAAAAATATTATGGCTGTATCACGCTGCGCGTTTGCAGTTTATTTTGCTTTTTATCTAACAGCCTGTGCAACCAGTCAATCCGGAGAGTATGCAGGTGGACCGGGTCAGACTCTTACTGATGCAATTAAGTTTGACTGCGTTGCGGACATGTTCGAGGGCATCGCGCGTGAGCGGGATTGGGTTGTACGGAATTACCCCGGGTTTGCTAAAGCTGGACAAGCGTTGATTCAGCAAGATGGTAAAGTCTACGATAAAATTTACCTAGAGAAGGGCCGCACCAAGATTGTGGTCTACTTTGAGATTACCGATTGGTTCGGCATGGTAGAAAGCAACGAGCTGCCCGAGCATTGTCGTTAGTGGTATGAGAGAGCGTCGTCAATCACTTGTTCACGCAGCAGTTAAATATTTAATATGTGGGCTGTTATTTGCGCCAAGTTTCGCGCTTGCTAAATGCGTGTCTCAGTCTATTCCTCTGGCAGGAGAGATCAAAACGGAATCGAATCTTATGCCAGTATCTGATTTGGTTTTGTCGTGGAAAGATGGAATGGAATCAAGTCAGACTTCGACTATAAAGCTCGATGAATCCGGTCAGTTCGAAACCTTGGTTTCATACAATACGTATTCTGGGAGTTCTATATTGGGTTACGATCAATGTGATTTTGAGTTGAGTGTTGTGCAGTATGAGACTTACCGACACGGCAAACTGACTAGCTCAGGTGTGCTGACATTAGATAAAAACCAATCGCCATTTACAATCGAGGCCGACGAGTGAAGGGGGAGAAGTTGTTATTTATGCTCGGTAAATTACTAAAAAACACTCTGCTTCTGTTGACTGGATTCGGCTGGCTAATATCCGCTAATTTACAGGCAAGCTGTGATAAGCCTCAAGATTTGGTCATCGATAAAATCAATGAAAGTATGTTGCACCATGCACTTGATGCGGTATTAGAAAATAGTCGGATGCTGGAGTCAGCAGCTGTTACGGGTGCGAGGCTGGTTATCGGAGAGATGTCGACTCTTAAAGACGATAATACCAACCGTGAATTTACTTTTGGTGTATGGCTACTGGATACCAATAATGATTTGACTTCACTTTCCGGTAACGCCAAAGCTTACAGCAAGCTGCCCGAGGCGAGCTTAGATATGGAAATGCTTTATTACAATTCTGGTGATCTTCAGAAAGTGAGAGCATGTATGTTTGAGCAACTTTAAATTCAGGGCCGATGAATTGGTTTACGCCTAGTAAAGCTCATGGATTGTTCGAAGTTATTGTCGACGCGCTGGGATGAAACTGTTTCCTTGCTTCATACAAACAAGTTCGATCAGTGAACGAACCGACTGTCGAGAAGCTTGCACTTTGCTTACCAAATCAACACCGCAGCCACACCACCAGCCACATTCAACACCTGAACTTCGCCGTGGTGCAGTTTCATGATCTCTTTGACGAAACTTAGCCCCAGGCCGGTGCTCTTGCTGGCGCTGCGGTCGGGGTTTGGGCGGGGTAGTGAGAAGAAGCGGTCGAAGAGCTTTGTTAGGGCGAACTCGGGGATAGGGTCGCCCTGATTGCGGATTTCGATTCGGTACTGGTTGTTGTGTTGGCTTAGGGCGATTGTTAACGCCGTGGATGGATGGCTAAAGGCGATTGCATTGTCGAGTAAATTGGCGATTGCCTGCCCGATGAGCACGCGGTCGCCAGTGCAAAAGAATGGCGCGGAGGTGTCGAGTTCAACGCGTAAGTCCTGTTCGGCGAGTAAGGTTTCACGCTCGCGTAGGAGGCGTTGAATAGTGGGGATGGCGTCAAATTCTTCGGTGGAAACCAGCTCCGTCAAGCCTTCGAGTTTGGCCAGCGACAACATGCGATCCACCAGGCGCGACATGCGTTGATTAGAGTTTTGAATGTTCTGTAAGAAGTTGGCGCGGTCGGCTTCGGGCATGTCTTCACGCAATAATTCGGTGGCCCCGCGGATGCTGGTGATGGGGGTTTTTAATTCATGTGTCAGGCTATGAATGTAGTTCTCGACGTATTCTTTGCCGTCTAACTGACTGCGTAAATGAGATACGGCTTGTGCGAGCTCAACGAGTCGTGCGTCGCGTAAAACGGGCTGTTGAACCTGCTTGCCGTCGGCCATGCTATTGGCGTAGGTGGCGATCTTATTTAGCGAGCGCGTAAACCACAGTGAGAGCAGGTAGCCGAGCACCAATGCCAGGCCGAGTAGCAGGAACGCGTACCGCTGCAATTGTTTGGACTCAGTGAGCAAGTGGCCTTCTAAGCTTGCTATCGGCTTGACTACGCTTACCACGCCCAGCGTCTCGTTGCGCAGTTGAATTGGAGCGGCCACAATCATGATTTTGGCGTCATCCGGTTTTGTGAATCGCCGATCCATAAATGAGGTTCGCGCGCCGTACTTCCCTTCCAAGGTCAGTCGCACATCTCGCCAGCGCGAGAAGTCTTCGCCGACGTTTTGCCCAGTGGAGTCGTAGACGATGATGCCTTGCGCGTCGGTGATGTACACCTGAGAGTCGACGCTGGTTTTGGTGACTCGGTAAATCTGCGCTTCAAATTCGCGGCTTTTTAAGATTTGATTGACGCGTTCAAGTTGGGTAGTGGCAGCGGTGAGATGGTCGGTGTCCGCTTTGCCTCGCTGGGTT
>JAUHZM010000038.1 GCA_030426005.1 Gammaproteobacteria bacterium | reverse complement strand
CAACCTAGAAGAGAGCGTGCTGGCCGCGACGCGTGACGCATTGTATGGCTGGACTTCCGAGCGGGTTGCGATAAAGCAGGCGAAAATTGATCAGCCAACGTATGTGTACTACTTTGATCATGGTTACCCTGCCGCGAATAAGCGTGGCTTACACGCCTTCCATGCGTCAGAAATCCCCTTTGTGTTTGAGAACTTAACGCAAACCGGGCCCAATTGGCCCAATATTCCGCTCAACGAGACCTCCAAAAAACTGTCGGCAGCAATGGCGTCATATTGGACATCATTTGCTCGTACTGGCGTGCCAAGTGCTAAAGGGGCACCAGAGTGGGCACCTTATCACCCAAAGAAATCGTACATGCGGTTTGACAATGTGCCGATTGCCGAAGAGGTGTTATTGCCGGGTATGTACGCGTTGCATGAGGAGTCGATGTGCCGCCGTAAAGCTGCGGGTACTCAACCCTGGAATTGGGGCACAGGCATCACGTCACCCGTTTTGCCGCCAAAAATGGAAGCGTGTAATGATTAATGGTGAGATGCAGGATTACCCGTTGACGCTGGATCGGTTTCTATCGCACGGCGCAAAGTGGTACCCAAATGCCAAAATCGTCACAACATTAAGTAAGGGTCAGGTTGTTCGAAGTTCGTTTGCGCAGTTTCATCGCCGTTGCCAACGTTTGTCTCATGGCTTGTCAGAACTAGGTGTTGGACAGGGCGAACATGTGGCGACACTTGCTTGGAACACACAGTCACACCTAGAAGCATGGTATTCGATTATGAATATTGGGGCTGTGTGTCTGACCTTGAATCCGAGAGTCAGTGCTGAGCAGCTGGTGATGATGGTGCGTCAGGCCGACGCGCGTGTACTCATCGTTAGCGCGGATCAACAAGCCTTGGTGCAGGATATGCTGACTCACCAGCTCGACCTCGAAACCGTAGTGGTGATGGATGGCGCTATTGATCCAGCGTGTTTTGCTGATTGGCCTACGCTGCGACTGATTGAGCAGGCAGACGTGTCAGGCGAAATTTCGGATGAGTTGCTGTGGGGCAATTTTCCTGAAACGGCACCAGCAGGCTTGTGTTTTACATCAGGCACCACCGGTGCCCCTAAAGGTGTCACCTACACGCATCGTTCGAGTTATCTACATGCTCAACGCTTAATGCATGCCTCGACCATGGCGGTGGCGGAGCGAGAAACCATATTAGTCGCTACACCCTTGTTCCATGCCAACGCCTGGGGACTGCCATTTGCGGCACTCGGAGCTGGGGCATCGTTAATTCTGCCCGGTCGTGATCTACATAGTGAGCTGTTGGCCAACACTATTGCGCAGGAAGAAGTGACCATATGCGTTGGTGTGCCAACAGTCTGGCTAGGATTGGTGGAATATGTTGAGAGTCAACGAATTGAATTGCCCTCGTTGGAGCGCATTATTATGGGCGGCGCGCCCCTGCCATCAGCGGTCTTAACACGAATTGAGTCGACACTTGGTGTGCGCGTACAGACTAGTTGGGGCATGACTGAACTGTCACCGCTCGGAAGTATTACTGCCCCGTACAGCACGGCCAGTCATGCCGGTGCTTCGGGTAAACCGCCGCTAGGTGTTGACCTGGCGATCACAGACGCGACAGGCAAGCCGCTGACGCAACAGCGCGACCAAGAAGGTCACCTGGTGGTGCGTGGATCCAGCGTGATCAACCGCTATTTTGGGCATAAAGATCCTGCTGAGAACGCGCGTGGCTGGTTTATTACCGGGGACTTGGCTAAAATAGATGAAGGAGGACAGCTGTACATAACCGGGCGGGCCAAAGACTTGATTAAGTCTGGTGGCGAGTGGATAAATCCTGCAGAAATTGAACGGATTGTTGGTGCACTACCTGAGGTATCGCTCGCTGCGGTGATTGGCCGTGTCGATGCGAAATGGGGCGAACGACCAATTCTTCTGCTGGAGATGCGACGCCAACAAACCTTAAGTGACGACGCGATTTTGGAAACCTTGGCTGCACAAGTACCCAAATGGTGGATTCCGGACGGTATATACAGGCTGAACACGATGCCTTTAGCAACAACGGGGAAGATTGATAAAAACAAGCTTCGTGCAGAGTATTCTGCGCCAATGGATTGACCGTGACGTGAGAGGTAGCACGACCAACAAACAAAGGTAGTAATTTTGGCAAAACAACCAAGCGTTAGAAGACGAGTAACCAAAGCGGAGCAACGCGCACAGACCATCGAACAAATCTTGGACGAAGCAGAATACCTCTTCTCCAAACACGGCTTCCATGGTGTCACTTTAAAAGATGTAGCCAATCGTGTTGGGGTTCACCACACATTATTGAATTACTATTTCTCAGATAAGAAGACCTTGTTTGACAAGGTCTTCGCACGTCGTGCAGTCGTCACCAGTGCTCGACGTATGCAGGCACTGGATGAGTACGATGCTGCCACCAAGGGCAAGCCCACAATTGAAGGTGCATTGCATGCATTTTTGGACACCGACCTTGATTTGTATATCCAAGGCGGCGAGAGCTGGAAGAATTATGGCGCATTGGGTGCGCAGGTTGCTAACACTCCAGAGTGGGGCGCCGAAATGATGGATGAACACTTCGATCCAGTGGTGCTTCGTTTGGTTGAGATTCTAAAGAAAGCGTTGCCAAAAGCATCCGAGGCCGATATTTTCTGGTGCTACCACTTTGTCAGCGGAGCCTTAGTATTGACGTTGGCTCGAACTGGCCGGATCGACAAGCTCTCAGGTGGGGTCTGCAAATCCGAAGATTTTACCGCTGTTAAGGAACGTATGGCGTCGTTTATGGCGGCCGGTTTTCGTAAGATTTGCGAGCAGCAGTAGTAAAGTCGATACCGGACCGTGAAATAATACGGGCGCAGAATAATAGAATTGGCGGCGTTAAATGATTCGATTGAAATGGATTTTACTAATAGTAGTGTTACAGGTTTGTTTTCCCTCTTTGGTTAATGCTGCATCCGAGGGAAGACCGGTTGGGCAGATTGAAGCCCCTGTTTTGATTCCCGGCAGTCTCACAGTTGAGTACCCTACGATTTCAGCTATGCGACAACAAGAGGCCTGGGTCGAGTTGATTTTTATGGTAGGTAAAGATGGCCATCCGTTTGATATCCGCGTATTAGAGCTGTCTGGTCATCAAAATTTTGCCACCCAGGCTGTTGAGGCTGTAAGCAATGCGAAATATCAGCCAGCGACACTGGATGGCGTCGCGGTAGATTCCAGTGTGCTGCAACGTTTCCGATTCGAGCTGAGGGATAGTGAACCTGCGGCCTCTAAGGCCTTTGTGCGCAAATACCGTTTGCTTATGCGTAGTATTGACAAGGGAGACTTAAAAAAAGCGCAAAAAATGATGAAGAAGCTTGTCCAGGTCGGAGTCAATAACTTGTATGAAGATGCCTATTTGAATCTAGCTAAGTTTAAATACGCAGTTGCTGAAAACGCGTCTCATGCAGAGCAACTTGGGTATTTGTCGCGTGCACTTGAAGGCCGCCGCCAAGAAAAATATTTACCCAAAAACTTGTTCTTAAGTTCGTTGAAAATGAAATTTTCTCTGGAAGTACTTGTCCAAGATTATGCTGCGGCAAGGAATACGTATACGAAGATGGCGCAATTGGACGAGACTGGAGACGTCCAGCGTGAATTCCAGGAGCTGTACGAGCAAATCGACCTTCTGAGACGGGAACCTCTCCTCTACGGTTTGGATGCGCGAGTTGGTCGAGGCGGAACATGGAATATAGATCTGTTCCTAAACCGATTCAGCTTGCACGACGTTAATGGTCAACTAGATGAACTCAAACTCTATTGTAGTGCACGCCATGCGGTGCTTCCGGTTGTTCTCGACCGAGAGTACATTGTACCTGAGGCTTACGGTGACTGTACTCTCACGGCGATAGGAAAACCAGACACCGAGTTCACTCTACAGCAGTTCACTGCAGAGCTACCTGCTAGCTACTTTCTCAAGCCCAAACACCAATGAAATCGTGCTTGGGTGATTGCTCTAAGCGTGTGATCGTTGTACCTTTTATCGCTACGACCTACTTGTTCATGTGGTAATTACTGTGACGTCACTCAAATTAGCTCCGTTTTTTGTTCGCATAGCATCATTTGATTCAAAGCGTATCCAAACCGCCGTTGCGGTAATATTTGCGACTTCGCTATTAACATCCTGCACTACATTTATTCCGGGTGTCGACCGGATTTTGTTCCGAAACAGTTCTGCACAGGTCGGACCATTGGTAACCACCGAAGAGCAGTATCCAACCGAAAGTGATGTGGATGATGGGGGCGAGGGACCGGAGGAGCAAGCCCCCGCTGTGGTTGACCAGGCAAGCCAGCCAATTCCCGAGGTCGACACAGAAGTCGAAGAAACTGACGCGCCGACTGAAGTGGCCACTAAGTCACCAACGGTGAAACCAACACCACGAGCGAAGCCAGCTAAGCAGGTGGCGACTGTGGCCAGTGATGCGCCGGTTGAATCGGCGCCTAAAGAGGTGGCGATTGAATACGGTTCGGTAACTGGTAAAGTGGCACTGACTGGTGATGATGGCCAGGTTCTGCCCAGTACAGGCACAATGATCACGCTAACACCTAAAGCGATGGCGCAAAATGAGACCGACCGTCGGCCGCAGGTGCATATTATCGATATGGAAAACAAAACCTACCAACCCCGATACTCAACGATTCATGCGGGCGACCAGGTGGTTTTTGTTAACAAAGATAATATTCGACACAATGTGTTTTCGTCGTCAGGCAATAACGCATTCGACCTAGGAACGTATGGCGCTGGACTGAAACGCGCTGTCACGCTCAAGGAGCCAGGCGTGGTGAAAATTTACTGCAATATTCATTCCGAGATGGCGACGTTTATCGCGGTCGGGAATCAAGGGCTTAGCACCAAGGTGGATGATCAGGGGCAATACCGTATTCCCGATGTGTTACCGGGTGCCTATGAAATTAGCATTTGGAATATCCGTGGTGAGACAAAGCGAGATATTACGGTTCGTGCTGGTAAGCCGACCGAGTTGGTTGATCGGATCGATACTACGGCGTTCAAGATTGAGCCGCACAAGAATAAATTTGGGGGAAAATATTCTAAAAACGCAACCTTGTTTGAAGATGAGTTTTACTAATGGCAAACCCCAAAATTCGGTTTGGGCTTCGTGAGAAGCTGTTTTTTCTAATATTGGTTGCCTTTGGTGCGCTGATTCTGACGACTTTCTGGCAGATCGGCGTACAAGCGCGACAAGTCTCGGCGGATACGATTGGTCAGTCACTGCGGCAATCCAGTACCGTACTCGATACCAAAATTGAGAGCCGATTTAATTCAATCGGTGAAGTGGCCAGAAGCATTGCGCGCGACAGTCGCATATTGCCACTGGTATATGAAAGCGAAGTATTAACACTGCAAGACCAGAGCCTAGAATTCCAGAAACAGCTGGACTTTGACATTCTGTTTTTTACCGATGGTGCTGGGAACATCTTGGCACGATCAGACCGCCCAAATGCGGTTGGGCAAAATATGGCCGGGAAAGCGCCATTTTTCGATGCCGCCTTGTCGGGTAAGTCTGGTCAGGGTTATTTCCTGAGCCAGGGGCGCTTAATGCAGATTGTCACCGAGCCGATCTTCGACAATGTCGCTACCGATGTGGTGCGAGGAACGGTGGCGCTGGCCTATGAATTTAGCAGTGAGATGGCGAATGAAATCGTCTCGTTGACAGTCAGTGACATCGGGTTCTTCAGTTTTGCGCGTGACGCCAGTCGTCAAGTCAGTGGTGTGAACAATATCTACGTCACCGACGACGCGTTAAACACCGCACTGAATCAGTATTTTGAGTCTGACAGCGCCCGTTGGCAGCCGATGTTTAACAGTGAAGCCGCTGTGCAAAATATCCAGATGACCCTGAATGACCAAGAGTATTTCGCGGTTGCGCAGCGGGTAGGAAATGCTGGCGGAGATCCTTTGGGGTTTGTACTAATTCTTCGTTCCAGTGCTGATCTGCTTGCCCCGTTCACGCGAATTCAGAATACCGTACTGGTGATTGGCGGTCTGTGCCTGATCGTGGCCTTTATACTGGCGGCGTTTGTGGCGTTTCGCATTAGTCGTCCGATCATAGAACTGGTTTCTGTCACCGGTGATATTCGGGAAGGGATTTTTCCGAGTAAAGATTCTGCACCCAAAACCAGCGACGAAATTGGCACCTTGTACCGCGCCGTGGTGGATATGGGGAATACGCTAAAAGAAAAGGCGGAGTTGGAAAATTATCTCGCGCAAATCTCCAATGAGCTGAATACCGACTCGGCATTGGCCAGCAGTGAATTGGATGTGGGGATACCGCTGGATGAGACGCTTGAACACGCTGCTGCCGCTTCGAGTGCAGATCAGGCGGGCACGTCGGTACCGTCGATAGACTCAGGTACGGTGATTGCAGATCGATATGAGGTGTTAAAGCCGATTGGTCGTGGTGCGATGGGCCAAGTGTTGCTCGTGCAGGATCGTGAACTCGATGAGCGTACCGCGTTAAAATTACTACCACGCGATCTATTTTCCGACAACGATGCACTCAGTATCAAAGAAGAGATCCGCCTAGCGCGTCGGATCACGCACCGCAATATTTTGCGCACGTTTGATATGGGTAACTGGGACGAGTTTACCTATATCAGCATGGAGTATGTTCCGGGTTACGATCTGGATCAGTTGCTCCGCAAACGTGGTGCGCAGGATCGTTACATTGCGCTGCTAATGGGGCGGCAGATCTGTTCTGCGATGAACGCAGCGCACGAGGAGGGGGTCATCCACCTCGACTTAAAGCCAGGAAACATGATGGTCAATCGGCAGGGTATTCTTAAGATCATGGACTTCGGATTGGCGCGCAGTGTAGCGAGTCACGAAGTAAACCCGACAGCGCAATCCGGCAGCAAGATTATGGGGACGCCGCGGTATATGGCACCGGAACAGTTTCTGAACGAAGAGTTGGATCAGCGCACCGACATCTACGCGATTGGAATCATTTTATATACCTTGTTAAGCGGCCAGCCGCCATTTACGACTAACGATCTCATGAAGTTGGCAGAGATGCATGTGCATCAGGATCTACCGCTCATTCAGGGTGTTGAAGGTTTGATTACCGGCGACTTAGAACAGATTATTCGTAAGGCTACTGAGAAGAACCCCGCGAACCGATATCAATCGGTACGCGAGATGTTGGAGCAACTCAGTCAGGTCTAGATCGACTATCGCTTAAAGCCCATTTGCCAACGCAAAGTCAGCAGTAATTCATCGTGGTCTTCCCAGCGACCAGCGCGTTCAACCTGATTGTCTGCATACTCGATGATGAGTCGCAGCCGTTCGGAAAAATCAATATTGACCGCGTAGTCGACTTTGCGCCAATCCCAGGTCAGGCTCGGGGTCGGAAAAGCAGGATGACCGGCAAAATTGTTATTGAGTCTGGAGTAGCGGATCACGGGTGTGATCGCGATCGGGGTATTAAACACATAGCTAGCTTCCACCTCGAACCCATCGCGATCCAGACCAGCCAAGTCCTGTTTCACATATTGTGAGAACAGAGCGAAGTCACCAACATAGTACCAGGCATTAAAGCCACTCTCGGTTTTCTCGGTAGAGGTCGTCGGCAAACGAATCCCTTCAGCGCCCGGGACTTCACTTAGGTCGAGGAGATCCAAGTCGCCGCCATAAAAGGTACCATTTAACTTGCGTGTTGCGGCCATGTCGCGTTCATAGTGATAGGCAAGCAAACCGAGTCGGTGTTTCTGATCGGCTGAATTGAAGCGATACCCGAGCCCGACACCGAGTTCAGGGTTACTGGATAAATCAAAGTCCTCGACCTCAGCGTCGTACAGCATGACGATACCGCTTTTCAGTTTGGGGTCGGGATTGGTATTGGGGGGCACACGGAACTCGTCGGTGCCATTCTCACCGGCCAAAGCATGTGCATCGCGAATAAACACCGGGTTGCCAGTGGTGTAACTTACGCGACCGTAAAAACCTGAGGCCAGATCAAACCCGGCTTCAATCCCGCTGTCCTCCAAGCGGTTGAATGCGGTGGAGACCACACCGTAGCTTTCAGTGCGGCGCTCACGCTGCTGTTCGAATTTTTTAAATTTGCCGATCTGAGCATAGGCGCTGTTGCGGGTCGGAATACGCGTGGCTCCAAAGGCATCCCCGTAGCGCAGAAATAGGGCGTCCACGTCAATTTTATGGTCGCCAGACGTTGGGTTACGGTCATACAGGTCAATCGCATCGACCTTAAATTGCAGTTGTAAGGCATCCGCGAGTTGCCATTTGCCTGCCGCACTGATCAGTGAAATTTCAGCATGACCGCCTTCGTCGACCGTTTCAATAAAGGCAGATTCCGCGCCGACGGGTAGGTCGACTGGGCGAAAAGGAAAGCCGGTCGGAAATCGGGTTTGTTCGCTATAACGATAATTTGTTTTGACTTCAAGCTGAACGTCAAGCGTTTCGCTGAGCGCCGGCCCTGCCCAACAAACAGTCAGCAGAAGCACCATATTGATCGGCCGAGTTACCGATGTCAGGTGGTTCGTTAGTGGTAGGCGTTTGGTATTCTTATTCATATCGTCCGTCCAGTTTGAGAGTGGATGGTGTTCGGCAGTGTTCGTATTTCGCCGTTTGTTAGTCTTAGCTTGTTTATCTACGCGGTGTGTGAAATGGCCTTTGAAGCGTCGCCATGATGCGAGCAAATAGGCTAGGCTTGGTGCGGTATCGTGCCGCGATCAAGGTAATATTGTCGCTGTGACCCGCGCCGCCTTGTTTTGCCAGACTTGCCCATTTGTGTAGTGATTCGGTTGTCACAGGTTCCGCGCTGATTGCCTGGGTTACTGGCAGCATGTCGACCTGATTCCATAGGCCATCACTGCACAGTAGTATGGTGTCACCATCACGGACTAGGCTGCTGTCGGTGTCAGGGTCTACTTGATCGAGCGCTCCGAGGCACATAAAAAGTTGATTGGCCGTGACCGCCTGGTCCGAATCGGGTATCGCATCAGGGTTGGTTTTATGAAGCTCAATCAAGGAATGGTCGGTGGTTCTGATGACGGTCTCGCCATGGCGAAGTAAGTAGGCACGGCTGTCGCCAACATGAGCCCAAAATACTTGATCATCATTGGCTAGTACCATCACTAGTGTGGTGCAGGCGAGCTCGTCACCACCAACTTTGAGTACTTGTTCGTTGCATTCTTGGATCAGGCTGTGGAGCGCGTTTTGTGGATCCCGGCTGTTCAGCAACGCGGGCAACTGTTCTCGTATGTGCTCAATCGCGGCTTCAGCCGCGGCACCGCCAGTTTTATGCCCGCCTGCGCCATCGGCAACCACCAGTAAACAGCGGTTACCGTCTGGGCTTTGTGCCATTAAAAAACGGTCTTGCTGTTCGTCGCGATCACCGATCTCGGTATCGACTGCAACATTCCAGGGCATGATGCTATGCGTCGAGTTCTAATCTAATCGATTGAAGAATTCGAACTCGATGTCTCGAACAATAAACCCGCTGCCGTCAATCAACTTCACAGGCTCGACGATCCGTTTATTTTGAAAAATGACATTGCCGCGCTTATGGGGAACCAATTCGTAGCTGCTGCCTTGGCGTTCGATGCTCGCTGATACTGCCGGTGCAAACCAACCAGAGGTTTTAATATCGGCATCTTTGCCACCACCAACTAAGGTACGTGGTTTCTGAATCATCAGTTTTTGGGGCTCACCAGATGCTGTCTTGTAGGTCAAATAGCATTGCTTGGTCTTCTGCCGCAACTTGTCTAACTGCGCTTTGTCAGTTAGGTTGTAGAATTCTGTTTTATCAGATGCAAGGCTCGATGCGGTATCAGAGTCTTGGTCGTTCGAGGCACCGATGCCTGCCTTGGCCATATACTTGATGACAAAGTTGTGGATTTGGATCTCGTCCCAGTATTTGAGCTTCTCTCGTGCAACTTTATTGCTGTTGAGAAACACGCCGTTTCGACTTTCAAGATCCACCACGTAATAGTCGCCATCCTGGTATTCGATGGCGGCGTGAACACGAGATACGCCCGAATCTGGCAGTATGATTGTGTTCTCGTCGGTCCGGCCGAGCGTGATGCGTTCTTCGCCCAGTTCCAGTTGTGTTTTTAACTCATTACCACTGTAAACCCGAATGTAATCCATAACGATGTGCCCTATGTGCTGGAGTACTAATGTTGTGTATTAGTGTTAGTTGTTAATGCTGATCAATACGTGTGCGACCCTAGTCAGCTTACTGACTTTTTGTCCAAAGTTCCGGATCAATCAGAGTCTGGTACGAAGTAAACTCGCTATGCGAGATTACTTCTGACCGGTTCACAGGCGGAAATATTGCACCTGATCAGAGTGTTATACACTACTACTGATCAGCATATGAGCATACTTTCACTCAGAGTTCAAAGCGAATACCCCTGATTAACGGCACAACTCTCGTTCAAAAGGCGAGGCCAGAAGGGCCTGTTGGTGGCTTATTTCGGTTAGTTGCAGTCGTTGAATCCGGTGCATTTACAGCCGGTCTCAGAAGATGAGTGTCTGCCTGTGCCGCAAAGGTTCAAATCGAGTTGATTTAAGATGACCTTCGTAGCTTGATAGGGAAGAGAGAACCGGCCTGAATGCACTGTGTCATTCAGGCCGGAAGTAAACTACTTAGAAACGGATAACGATTTGCTCCTGCAAATCAATGTCCATGCCGTCGAGTTGATCGGCCAGCGCCTGCATTTCTTCTCGTGGCAGGGAGCCAAAGGATTGCATCTTCTTAAGGTTATCCATGTTGCCCATTAACTTGTCCATTTTAAAGTCGGTGAGGACAACGGTATTACCGGAGCGGTGAATCGCATTGGTCTCTTTAATATCATCTAGGCCTTCAATGCTGACGGCAATGCGCATGCCCTGAAACATTGCAGCCATCATGCCTAACATTTGTGGCGGCATATCGTCCATGCCATCGTCACTCACATTTACCTGATCATTCGGGTCGTAATCATGTGGAATGCGAATTTTCAGCACGCCGTCCTGCATTGAAAAATCAGGTACCTGAGTGAGCGCATCCTTTTGATCAGACACTTCAGCACCTTTCTCTTCATCGCCCAGTGATTCACGCATTTTTACCGCGATTTTATTGATGTCTTCGAAGGCGTACGTCGCATGATAACCACGCATCCCCATTTCATTGCTGCCTAACTGATACTGTTTGACTGTGACGCCTTCGCCCATTTCGCGTGCGAAGTCTGCAAAGTATTTATCGTCATATTCATTTTTAAGTTTGGTTTCGATTGCCTCGGCACCACCTTCAACACCTTGCTCATCGCTCAAACCGGACAGAAATCCACTCATTGCGTCTTCCATGCTGTTATACGAGTAGTGCTCGACGAACCCAGAGCCGTCTTTTTTAACTTTAACCACCACGCGTTCTTCGATACAGGCAGTTAACCCGAGAAGCAGTACCGCAGCTAGCGTGAATTTGGAGAGCCAGTTCTTCATAAAATCCTCTGTATTGTTGATTGCATCCCACGTGCGAGGCCATTAGCTTAATTCGGATGCCCGGTGCCGTCCAGTGCGATTCGTGCTGCATTGGTATTCAAGTTCGCAGCGCGTGACGAGTACGCTATGATGACAGGGTTATTGAATCACAATGAATTTTCGGACACCCATGAAAAAAACTCCTGTAGCGCCGGAGGGACCGGCCTTATCTGAATTGGTTCAAGGCTATTGGCGTATGGGCGAGTGGAATCGATCCACGCAGGCGCATTTAACCTTTTTACAACAGCACTTAGAGCTTGGAATCACCACGGTGGATCATGCCCATGTGTACGGCGCGGATCCGAGTTGCGAAGCGTTGTTTGGCGAGGTGCCGAAATTGCAACCAGGCTTGCGACAAAAGCTGGAGATCGTTTCAAAGTGTGGAATTGAACTCGTGGATCACGCAGATACCCGGGTCAACCACTACGACGCCAGCCCGAGTGCAATTCGTACCTCGGTGGAAACCTCGCTGCAGCGCCTAGGGACTGATTACCTTGATGTTTTGTTGATTCATCGTCCAGACTTATTGCTGGATGCCGATGCGGTGGCAGAAGTCTTCACAGAACTGCACCAGGCGGGCAAAGTGCGGCACTTTGGTGTGTCTAATTTTACCAACACTCAATTCGCCTTATTGCAATCAAGACTGGATGCACCCTTGGTGACCAATCAGGTTGAAATTAATCCGGTGAATCTGGATATCGTGAATAATGGCACGCTGGAGTTCTTGCAACAGCATTGCGTTCGTCCAATGGCCTGGTCTTGCTTGGCTGGCGGGCATATTTTCGGGGACCAATCTATGCAGATGACGCGTCTGCGTCACACACTTGAAGATATCGCCAATGAACTTAAGGTCGACGCGATTGACCAGGTGATCTACGCCTGGGTACGCCGCCTTCCGAGTAAGCCACTCGTGATTATCGGCAGCGGCGATATTACGCGTGTTCAACGTGCCGTGAACGCATTAAACCTGAATCTGAGTCAGGAGCAGTGGTACCGGATTTGGGTGGCATCGATGGGGCACGACGTTCCGTGATGTAGCCGCACACACATATTTCACAAAAACACCATGCAGGATGCCGGTGTGTGTCGGCATACTCATACCCAGTAAGGAAACCTAAAACGAGATCTGGTCGATGCAAAATCTAAAATACTTCAGTCAACTGTTCTTCTGCATGTGTCTGTGCGTGACTCATGCCGCTTGGGCACAGTCCACCTTTGATTCGGCGACGTTTAACCAGGCCAAGGACGAGTTGTCATTGCTGCGCGTCACGCCAACCGGGAACGAGGTGCCGGTGTCCAGTCGACAGATCGTGTTTAAGTTTAATCAACCCGTGGTCGCGATTGGCGACATGCAACGCTCGTCCGATTCGATCCCCATTACGTTCACACCAAAAGTAAACTGTGCCTGGCTTTGGCTGGATACCAGTTCGCTTGCGTGCCAACTAGATAAAGCCGATCAGCTGCAGTTAGCGACGCGCTACACCATTCAGGTTAATCCCGGGATTCAGACTCTCGGCGGCACCACCATGGCCGAAGCGCAGCAGTTCAGCTTCACTACCATTCGACCGGCCATTCAAGGCGTTTATCTACATCAATGGACTGAAGCCGCACGACCTGTTATGCGTGTCCAGTTCAACCAGCCTGTCAGCCGATCATCGGTGCTTGCGACGTTGCGCTTGAAGTCTAAAGGTAAGGCCATCGCCTTACAGGCTGATGAAGCCCATAATTCAAACTATGATTCTTTGTTTTTGCGAACGACTGCACAATCGGCCTTCGAGAACCTCGGCCCTTTGCCCCGGCCACGAAACGACACTGAGCCATCTGCGGAAGTGAAGCAGGTGCTACAGGTGCGTAGGGATGCTTACGATCAGGCTAGGTATGCCTGGAATCTGGCACCAGTTACAGATTTACCTGCTGGTGCTTTGGTACGATTGCAGCTCGATGCTGGACTCAGTTCGGTATGGGGCGCTGTTGCTGGTCTCGCGGACGATAAAGTTCATACGTTTAGCGCACTGCCTGAATTTGAATTTTTAGGCGTTGAGTGTCAGCAGCTGCGATACGATGAAAGCAATAAGCGAGTTACTTCAAACCGAATCCAACCGCACCATTCAGCACAAACCTTATTGCGCGAGCCGGATACCGGTAATCACGCCTATGACGGCTTGGAGGAGTGCTTGCCATTGCAATCGGCAGCATTGGTTTTTTCAACTCCGGTGAGTTATCAAACAGCCAAAGCACACCTCGAAATCACACCGGACTTAGCCGGTGGCATCCCGGATTACGACCCTTGGTCCACACGGCAAGATAGCTACCAGATTAGTTCATTCTTCGACCGACGATTTCGCTTTGGTAACAATCAGCCGTATCGCATGATGCTGCCAGAGGTACTGAAAGCCTACGATGAGTATAAGTTGATGTCTGACGATGAGTTAAGCGATGAGCTACATCGCACGCTCAATACGCCCATCAGCATGAGTTTCTTGACCGCGCATCGTTTGCCGAATTACCAGCTGGATCACCGCCACTCGGTATTTGAAAAAACGTTGGATACGGAACTGCCGGTCACGGTGACTAACCTTGACGCACTCACCGTAACTAACTATACGCGGGCCACAGTGGATACCGCGGAAACCGCATTGAATTACCGTAAGCCACTGCCCGAGGTCGAGGACATAGCCTATGCCGTGCCCCTCGGTGTGCGCGCGATGCTCAATGGTAAATCAGGACTGGTTGCTGGAAATTTGAGTGCGGAGTCGGCGCTGGTAGGTTTGGAGAACTATCAGCCGGAATTTGTTGCACAGGTGACCCCATTTCAGGTGCATTTAAAACTCGGGCACTTTAAGAGTTTGGTCTGGGTAACCAGTCTTCAAACTGGAAAGCCGGTCGCTGGTGTAAAGGTGCGCTTAGACCTAGACCTGTACCGCGGAATGAGCGCATTCAATGACGATGCCAATCGTGTCACCGATGTAGTTACTACGGATAAAAACGGTGTGGCTGAGTTGCCCGGTCAAGTCGAGATTGATCCGAATTTGAAGTGGCGTTATGTGGATTATTTTGATGATCAACGCCTCATGCTTAAATTGAGCAAAGGCGAGGATATGGCGGTGTTGCCGCTGGACAACAGCTATTTGTCCTGGAGTAATGTGTGGCCGCAAATGCAGACGCGTGATGGTTATCTCTATGCTTGGGGAACGACCGCTCAAGGCGTGTACAAGGTCGGCGATACCGTGCAATACAAAATCTATGTGCGCAACCAAAGCAATGATCACTGGGTTGCGCCACCACGTTCAGGTTACAGCTTGCAAGTGATTGATCCAAAAGGGCAGGTGGTATCGGAACGTAAGACGCTAAAATTATCGGAGTTCGGCGCCATAGATGGTGAATTTACCGTGCCCGAGACCGCACCAGTCGGTTGGTACCAGTTTCATCTTCAGCGCACTGAGGACAAGCAAACCGCTAGCCTGTCGCCTATGCGTGTCCTGGTCAGTGATTTCACACCAGCGCCTTTTCGGGTCACCACCGAGCTGAACGGTGATCAGTTTGGACCTAATGATGTGTTGACGGTTGAGTCACTCGCCGCGATGCATGCCGGTGGGCCGTATGCGGATGCTGAGGCACGTGTTACCGCTATTTTGATGCCCCGACAGTTCAGCAGTTCGCATCCTGCCGCAAAGGGGTTTCGATTTAGTGCACCGCCAGGGCAAGGTCGACAGACTGTGCATCAATCGGTCGCCAAAGTAGATCAACAGGGCGAACTAACATCCCAGATTAAACTCGAAGAGTACGGTACTCAGTTTGGCCGAATAATGGTGGAGACGGCGGTTCGCGATGACCGCGGAAAATACGTTGCCAGCAGTGCGACGGCGGACTTTATCGGGCGCGATCGGTTCGTTGGTTTGAAGAATACTAAATGGGTGCACACTGCGGACAAAGTGGCGAGTACAGAAGTTTTAGTGGTAGACACACGTGGAGCGCCAGTTGACGACACGCCGGTAAATCTAGTGGTGGAATACTACGAAACCAAAGCCGCGCGAGTTAAGAGTGCTGGTAGTGCTTACCTGACGCAGTACACCCAAAAATGGGTCAAGGTGGCTAGTTGTCAGCTAGAAGGTCAAGCCAAGGCGCAAGCCTGTGAGTTCACACCAACAAAAGCCGGTAGTTACCGCGTATCGGCGCAGATTAAAGACACGCATCAGCGCTCAAATTCCACCGTCTTGTCGACCTGGGTAGCCGGTAAGGGGCATGTGGTCTGGGGCAATAATGATCGAGACCTGGAGTTGATCGCCGATGCAGAGCAATACCAGTTTGGTGATACCGCTAACATTCTGGTGAAAAACCCTTACCCTGGCGCACAGGCCTTGATCACGGTCGAGCGCTACGGCGTGCGTCGTCAGTGGACCCAGGTATTGGAAGGCAGTACACCAATCATTGAAGTGCCGATTGAAGCGGATGATTACCCGGGTATTTATGTGTCTGTGGTGGTCGCGTCCCCGCGTGCGGACCAGCCCTTGGGTGAGAATCAAGTGGATCTGGGTA
>JAUHZM010000330.1 GCA_030426005.1 Gammaproteobacteria bacterium | reverse complement strand
TCTGTGCTCTGGTTGACGGTCAAATGCACGGCGGTCGCTGCCAGTCTGGCTGATCTGCAAAGTTTAGTTACGCCAAACACAGTGGTGATCTGCTGTCAGAATGGCTTTGGGAGCGATCAGATTATTCGCGACGCCTTCCCAAACAACACGGTACTGAATGCGGTTGTAGGGTTCAATGTGGCTGAACAGGCGCCCGGGCATCTGCACCGCTCCACTGATGGCAAGTTGGTGGTGGAGTGGCACCCGAAAGTCGCTCGGCTAGTGCAACAAGTTGACTGTGATCTATTACCAGCGACCTGCAGTCGCCAATTCCTCGCTGATCAGTGGGCCAAATTACAATTAAACTTGGCCAACCCTGTGAATGCATTGGCGGATATTCCGGTCAAAGCGATGACCGAGGACCGCGGCTATCGTCGGATCATCGCGGCCTTAATGCAGGAATTATTGACCATCACTAAGGCGCTGCAACTGGAGCTTCCCAAAATCACCGCCGCACCGCCCCATTTAATTCCGCATCTCATGCGTCTGCCGAACTTTATTTTCACTCGCATCGCACAGAAAATGCTCGCCATCGACCCAACCGCGCGCACATCCATGTGGTGGGATGTCTCGCAAGGCAAGCCAAGCGAAATCGAATTTTTAAACGGTGCAGTTGTTCGGGAAGGAAAAGCGCTCGGTATCGACTGCCCGATGAATGCGGCGATTGTCAGACTGGTGCGTCAGGTCGAAGCGGGCCAGCAGACCATCGGTCTAAGCGCTGCAGAATTACAAGCGGCGTTAAATCGGCCAGCCTCAAAGAATGACTAGCAGACCACCTAACCCGAGTGTAAGCATTATCGGTGCGGGCAAGGTCGGTCGCAGCCTGTACCAACTGATGGGCTTGGTCGGAATGAACGCGAGCTTGATAGGCCGCGACCCGGCCGCGCAAGGCAAGGCAATGCGGACTGCCGATATCGTACTCCTCACGGTACCTGACGGCAAAATACCAGCACTGGCCGAGACGCTGGCAACCGAGTGTCAAGACGGCACCATCGTGGCGCACTGCTCGGGCGCACTCTCAAGCCATTGCCTCACGGCCATACAACAGGCTGGCGGCCGCACCGCATCGATCCACCCGCTCAACACCTTTCCTAGTGTGGATGCCGCGTTAGCACGCTTCAATAGCGTGACGCACCAAAGTCACGCCTTCGTTGAGGGCGACCCAGTTGCTGTCGATCAGCTCACCACGCTGTTCCGGCAACTCGGGTTTGAGGTCAGCCACATGAATGCCGAGTCGAAGGTGTTGTATCACGCGGCCTGCGTATTTGCCTGCAACTATCTCACAGTCTTGCTGGATGTCAGCGTGGAAATGGCCAAACAGGCGGGGCTCTCTGGTGACACTTTCTTAAGCGCCATCAAACCGCTTGTGACCGCCACCCTGGAGAACCTGCACCAGTTTGGCACGGTCGAGGGGCTGAGCGGACCAATCGCGCGTGGCGATGTCACTACGGTCGGTGCGCACTTGGATGCCCTGCCCGACCTCGACCAACACCGGCTTTACCAAGCGCTCGGACAACGCGCTGTATCGATGGTCGAGCAGCGCGGTGAATTATCCGAAGCCAGCTTAATCGAGTTAAGAACCTTGCTGACCGAAGGCAACCCGAAGCCGTAATGCTGAGTTCCGAACGACCTCACGGTGAGGCCGTCCGGTAATTTCCTAAGTTTAAGTTCCTTTCGTGTAAGTGCCTAGGCGACTTCGACTTTGATACGGTCTGAAATAATACTCTTCCACTTTGCCGGCCCCGTGGTATGCACGGCTTCGCCGCGCGTATCAACTGCCACTGTCACGGGCATGTCCTTGACCGTAAACTCGTGAATGGCTTCCATTCCGAGCTCGGGAAACGCAATCACTTTGGCATCGGTAATCGCCTTGGAGACCAGGTACGCAGCCCCGCCAACGGCCATCAGATACACAGACTGGTGCTTAGCAATCGAGTCAACGGTGGCAGGACCACGTTCAGCTTTACCGACCATGCCAATTAAGCCGGTCTGTTCCAGCATCATATCGGTGAATTTATCCATACGTGTTGCAGTCGTCGGACCAGCTGGACCGACTGCTTCATCGCGCACCGCATCAACTGGGCCAACGTAGTAAATAAATCGATTGGTGAAGTCGACCCCATCCGGCAGACCTTCACCACTTTCCAGCAATGATTGGATACGTTTATGCGCCGCGTCACGACCGGTCAATAGCTTGCCCGACAAGAGCAATGTTTCACCTGGTTGCCATTCCAACATGTCCGCTTTAGTGACGGTATCCAAATTAACGTGACGGGCACTTGGGCCTACATCCCAGGTGATACTCGGCCAGTCACTTAGATCTGGCGGGGTTTGCAACGACGGCCCACTTCCATCCAACACAAAATGTGCGTGGCGCGTGGCCGCACAGTTCGGAATCATGGTCACTGGCTTCGACGCAGCATGCGTTGGGTAGTCTTTAATTTTCACATCCAATACGGTGGTCAAGCCACCTAAGCCCTGTGCACCAATACCCAACTGATTGGCTTTCTCAAAAATCTCGATACGCAGTTCTTCCAAACGTGATTGTGGGCCGCGCGCGATCAATTCATGAATATCTATCGGCTCCATCAACACTTCTTTAGCCAACACCGCCGATTTCTCCGCCGTGCCACCTACCCCAATTCCCAGCATCCCGGGTGGGCACCAGCCAGCGCCCATGGTCGGCAAGGTTTTGAGTACCCAGTCAACCAGATCGTCACTCGGGTTCAACATTACCATCTTGGACTTATTCTCAGAGCCGCCACCCTTAGCTGCCACATCGATCTCAACCTTATCGCCTTCAACCACCTCATAGTGGATAACCGCAGGCGTGTTATCACCGGTATTCTTCCGCGCCCCCAGCGGATCAGCCAAAATCGACGCACGTAACACGTTGTCGGGATGCTGATACGCTCGTCGTACCCCTTCGTTGATCATTTCCGTGACCGACAACTCTGCGTCCCAACGCACATCCATACCAATCTTGGCAAACACCGTCACGATACCGGTGTCCTGGCAGATCGGTCTTCGACCTTCGGCACACATTTTTGAGTTAATCAGAATCTGCGCAATGGCGTCTTTCGCCGCCTGCGACTCTTCCTTCAAATACGCCTCGTGCATCGCGTCAATAAAATCCTTGGGATGATAGTACGAGATAAACTGCAGCGCATCCGCCACACTGGCGATCAAATCTTCTTGTTTAATGGTAGTCATAGTACTTATAGCGTAGTGAAATTGG
>JAUHZM010000329.1 GCA_030426005.1 Gammaproteobacteria bacterium | reverse complement strand
TTGTTTTTAGTCATGGATCCACTGGGAAATATCCCACTGTACCTCACCGCATTGAAGAATGTTGAGCCCGCTAGGCGCGTAAAAGTAATTATGCGTGAACTGCTGATCGCCCTTCTAGTGATGGTAATTTTTCTGTTTTCGGGGCAAGCATTTTTAGCCGCGCTACATATCTCCGAACCAGCTCTGACAGCCACCGGTGGGATTATTCTGTTTTTAATCGCGATTAAGATGATTTTTCCGCCCGCCAGCGATGCGGATGTCAAAAACGAAGAAGAGCCGTTTATTGTGCCGCTGGCGATCCCTTATGTTGCCGGACCATCCGCCTTGGCCACGCTTTTGCTGATCATGAATGGTGAGCCAGAGAAATGGCCCGTCTGGCTTGGTGCGTTGTTTGCTGCTTGGTTGGTGACCGGCGTTATCTTGCTCGCGGCAGGACCGCTAGCACGCATTCTTCGCAACCGTGGATTGATCGCGATTGAGCGCCTTATGGGCATGATCCTGGTTGCAATTGCGATTCAAATGCTCATGGACGGCATCGCGGAATTCATTACCTTCATCGCAACGCAAAGCTAAATTCGAACGCGAGAAGGTGGATTAGCCACCTTCTCGGCTACCCAACGAAATGGTGCGGTGAATCAAATCACTTTTTCTTAGCGTCGGTAGAAATCTTCTTATCAGCCGCCGGTTTTGTCGACTTCAACTGCTCATCGGCTTGCGCTTTCACCGTTGGCTTTACTTGATCAGAGTCTTTTGGCGCAGGCTTTGAGTCCGACTTCGATGCTGCTGGTGCGGACTCCTTTTTGGATTCCGCATTGACAGGTTTGGCTTGTGCCGACTTCTGCTTGGGATCGGACAAATCCACCAACTTATCCATTGGCGAACGCGCATCCGCTAGCGTAGCAGCCACACTGTCTGGGCGGCATAGCGACGTTGCTCCGATCGATAAGTGTTGATACAGATCCTGATACTGTTCCGTCATATCCTTGAACTTCTTTGACGTCTCTTCGAAGTGGCGTTCGACTTCGGCCTGATAGCTATCAAACTCTTCCTGAACATTTCGCGGCGCTGCCGAGCCGCTACGCACCTTGTTGACCAATAACATAATCGCGATGCCGACGACTGCACCAAGCAAAAATACGAGGGTAAAATGTAATAATTCTGGTTCCATATTGATCTCTAAAAGGGTAAAACTAGGTTTGTGTAGGTAATTGTACGACAAATGCCGTGAGCAGCTCACATGCGAGCACCCAGTCACAGCTTTCTTCAGGCGTGTCCGCTAACCATACTTGAGCATTGTTACACGGGGCATTACCGTTTCGAAATAGTAACCAAATGTCGTATACATGCATCCTCTATAATAAGGGGTCACAAGAATAATGTCGTTTGTTGGAAAGATTCATGTTGAAAAAAAATCAGATAAAAGCGTTCGGTAACGGGATTCGTCACATCTCGCTGGTCAGTGCTGCCATGTTGGCGCTCATCCCTGCCATGGTTCAGGCCGATGTTCAGGAAGTGGCTGAATCAGAATTAAAAATGACACCGGATCTGGCATTTGATATTCACAAGACGCTGTATTTTTTACAGTTTGGACACTACTCGCCCAAGACGCTGGACGACAATTATTCCGCCCGCATCTTCGAAGAGTATCTAGAAACACTAGACCCCAACAAAGTCTTTTTTACCCAGCAGGACATCGCTGAGTTTGAGCCTTACCGCTACAAACTTGATGATCTACTGAAACGCCGTGATGCACAGGTGGCGTTTGACATCTTCAAGGTCTTCCGTCACAAAATGGAAGCACGCACTCAAAAAATCATGCAATTGATCGAACAAGACTTCGATTACACCCAGCATGACACGCTGAACATTGATCGCGACAGTTTCACCTGGGCTGAGAATGAAAAGGAAATCGATCAGCGCTGGGAAAAACGCATCAAAAACGACACCATGCAACAACTGATGGCTAAAACGCCAATCGATGAAGTGCGTGACAACCTCAAACGTCGTTACCAGCGCCAACGTGATGTGATCTTCCAACTTAAAGCCGATGAGGTCTTTGAGTGGTACATGAACTCTTTCACGCGCGATCACGGTCCCCACACCACTTATATGTCGCACGTAACAGCTGAGAATTTTGAAATCGGCATGTCGTTACAGCTAACAGGCATCGGCGCTGCATTGACCACCGACGAAGACTACACCGTGATCAACCGAATTCTCAAAGGCGGCCCAGCGGAAAAAAGTGGTGCGATTGAAGCTGAAGATAAAATCATTGCCGTCGGTCAGGAAGACGGTGAGATGATTAACGTGATTGGCTGGCGCCTGAACGATGTCGTGCAGATGATTCGCGGCGACAAAGGCACCAAAGTACGACTGGACATCCTGCCAAGCGACATGGCACCCGGCTCACCACCGGTCCGAATCGAGCTCGTTCGCGATCTAGTACAACTTGAAGATCAGGCGGCAAAACTAAGCGAAGTCACGATTCCCGATGGCAATCTGGAACGCAAGTATGCCGTCATCAGCATCCCATCGTTCTACTCGAATGCCGATCAGGTAGCACGCGGCGGTGGCAAATTGGTTGCCACGACGAGCGATGTTGAGCACCTTTTGCAGCAGGTAAAAGCGTCGGACGCTGAAGGATTGATTCTGGATTTACGCGGCAACGGCGGCGGTTATCTGAACGAGGCCATCAGCCTCACTGGACTGTTCATTGAGCGCGGTCCAGTAGTGCAAGTGGTCGGTTCACAACCCGGTCAGCGCCGCGTACACCGCGACACCGATTCCCGCATTGCTTACGACGGTCCGATGGTGGTCCTGATTGATCGCTACAGTGCTTCCGCGTCCGAAATTTTTGCTGGTGCAATGCAAGATTATGGCCGCGCCCTGATCGTTGGAGAGCGCTCCTTTGGTAAAGGGACCGTTCAGTACCCGCGCGCGCTGCGAGATCGTAGCACTGATCGCAAGAGCAAGATCAAATTCACCAATGCACAGTTCTTCCGCATTAGTGGTAGCAGCACGCAACACCGTGGGGTCATACCCGACCTATTACTAAACTCGGGCGAAGAAGACCCTGAGTTTGGCGAACGGTCATACGATAATGCCCTGCCGTGGTCACAAACGCAGGCTGCCGACTATCAGGCTGGCGCGTTTCCCGCCACCTTACTGGAGACCCTGAAGTCTAAACATATTATGCGTACCGAGCGCTCACCTGCATTTACGTTGCTGCGTAAAAACTCGGCGCGGATTATGGAGAACAAGAAGATCAAGCAGTTGTCACT
>JAUHZM010000328.1 GCA_030426005.1 Gammaproteobacteria bacterium | reverse complement strand
CCACGTGACCGACCACACGGCCACGGTGCTCCTGAATCGCGTGTTTCATAGCCCAGCGGTGTTTGCTGAGCTGTGACACTTTGCCTTCGTCGCGAAGTTGCTCGAGAATTTCAAATGTTTCTTGTCGGCCTTCCTTGCCGACTCGCCCCAAGGTCTCAGCGATGGCCTTAGTGTTGGCCGGTTCGCGTCGCTGAGACAAGTACTTAAGTACAATATTGGTGCTTAAACGTTTATGTTTGCGTGTGGATTTATTCTTAGTTTTATTTTTCTTTTTCAAATTCCTAATCTTTTTCCTGACCTGCCTTGACCAGCCCTTTGTCAGCTGGCGTACAGGTCTCGTAAAACAATCGTTTCGGCCCGGTCAGGACCAGTCGAAACGATATCAATCGGCACGCCGACCAGTTCGGCCAAGCGAGCCACATACTTCTGTGCAGCCTCTGGTAAGTCTTCCAGAGACTTAGCGCCTTGCGTGTTTTCTGACCACCCAGGCATTGTTTCATACACTGGCTTACATTGTGCCAGAGCATCTGCACCAGCCGGTGAAACCGACAGTGTTTGCCCTTGGTATTCATAGGCCGTGCAGATTTTAAGTTCGGACAAGCCGTCCAATACATCAAGTTTAGTTAAGCAGAGTGACGTTAACCCGTTAACCTGACGCGAACGTCGCATCAAAACGGAATCAAACCAACCGCAACGGCGGGAACGTCCTGTAGTGGCCCCAAACTCGTGGCCTTTGGTGCCCAGGTGTTCACCAACTTCACAGTCAAGCTCAGTCGGGAACGGACCGGCACCAACACGTGTAGTGTAAGCTTTAACAATACCGAGTACATCGTCAAATGATGTGGGGCCGATGCCACTACCAGCAGCGGCGTAACCAGCCGACGTGTTCGATGAAGTCACATATGGATACGTTCCGTGGTCAATATCCAACATCATGCCTTGTGCGCCTTCAAACATCATCGGACGCCCTTCGCGACTGTAATCGTCAAGCAACTGCGTCACGTCAACAGTCATGGACGCCAAGCGTTCTTTGTAGCCAAGACACTGATCCAGCACCTGGTGAAAGTCCACCGGCTGCACCTTGTAGTAATTACTAAGGGCAAAATTGTGATATTCCATCACGCTTTCTAATTTATCGGCAAAATGATAGTCGTACACCAAGTCTCCGAGGCGAATACCGCGTCGAGCGACTTTGTCTTCGTACGCCGGACCAATCCCGCGCCCAGTGGTGCCGATGGCTTTATTACCGCGTTTGATTTCTCGTGCCTGATCCAGCGCCACATGATGCGGCAAAATTAATGGACAAGCTTCACTGATTCCCAGCCGCTCGGATACAGGCACACCATTGGCTTCCAACTCTTCAACTTCTTCGAACAACGCGTCCGGTGCTAACACCACGCCATTGCCAATTAAACATTGAACACCTTCACGCAGAATGCCCGAGGGGATCAAATGCAATACAGTTTTTTTACCGTCAATCACCAGCGTGTGGCCCGCGTTGTGGCCGCCTTGAAAGCGCACCACCACATTGGCAACATCCGTTAACAAATCAACAACTTTCCCCTTACCTTCGTCGCCCCACTGTGTGCCAACGACAATTACTTTTTTGCTCATACGGTTTTCGATATAACAATTACGGTGTTTCTTTTTCGCAGTTGACTCAAGCGTGACTGCGTCGAGGTTGTTGGCGCAAGCCTGATTACGCCAGCTTTACCAATGTTTTGAGGTCGGCACTGAAGCCGGTTGCGGGCCGACTACGGCCAAACAGTTTACCAATGCGATCATAACGACCGCCCTGGGCGACAGCGCGACCACGGCCGCTCACAAAGGCGTCGTATTTTAGTCCGGTGTGATAGCGGTAGCCAGCTACGTCGGCCAAATCGATATGCACTTTCACCTTCGGCGCACTCGTTTGCAGGTGCTCGGCGACATTGCTGAGTTGTTGTAATGCAGATTGCAACTCGTCATCCCCGGACAGCGTGTCACGTGCGCTAGTGAGCACATCAACACCACCCTGTAAGTCCAGCAAAGCGTTGAACGGTCCGACATCTATCTTAGTCTGCAATTCCGCTAGATCCGGACGAGACTTACGCAACAGCACGTCACGTAATCGCTGCTCAACCTTGCCATCGATCGACTGATGTTGCAGCAACGCACGGTAGATTCCGACATGCCCGATGCTTAGCGTAATATCCGGTGCACGGCTCAAGGTCAGCGTCTGCAACATCGCGTCGATAACTTGCATGTCTGCACTTTCGTCTGCAATGCCGAAGACTTCGGCTCCGATTTGCAGCAATTCACGTTGCCCGCCCATTTGCGCGGGTTGGGTACGCAGCACGGTGCCGGCATAACACAATTTATTGACCTCGCGGTCCGCTAAATAATGTGAATCGATACGCGCAATCTGCGGCGTAATATCGGCGCGAATTCCCAACATGCGGTGTGTATGTTGGTCCATGAATTTATAAGTTTGGGTATCGAGTTCCTCACCGGTCCCGGTAAGTAATGCATCGACGAACTCCATAACCGGCGGCATCACCAAATCGAAACCGCGTTCGGTGAGGTCATCAAGAACCGCACGTCGCAGCATTTCCAATTTGATTGCCTCGTCTGGCAGGATTTCTTCAACACCTTCTGGTAGCAGCCAGTTAGCGTCTTTAACCATGGCGAGTAGCCTTTATTGGGGTCTGGGTTGATTACGCGCAGATTATACGTGCAAGCTGGGATCGAATATAGTCCTGAGCCGGAATTACTGGCAGGATTATTGAGTCTTGGTGAACGGCATCCGTGGCCAAATCGAAGGCAATGCGCCGATGCTACGCAAGAAGCGAGGCATCGACGCATTGTTGATCCGTGTGGCTATTTGGTAGCCGAATTGAAGTGCTTAAAGAAGTCTGAATTCGGATCAAGAATGATCAGGTCACCCGAAGAATTAAACGTCGACTTGTACGCGTTTAATGAGCGGAAAAACTCGTAGAACTGCTCATCCGCACCGAATGCGTCGGCGTAAATCTTGGTCGCTGTGGCATCCGCGTCACCACGTGTTAACTGCGCTTTCTTCTCAGCTTCGGCCAGCAATTCAACCTTGGTTCGGTCTGCATTCGCACGAATTTCAATCGCCACCTCATTACCGGTCGCCCGATACTCGTTGGCAATTCGTTCACGTTCGGAACGCATCCGGTCAAACACGTTGGCTTGAATCTGATCAGCCAGGTCTACCCGCTTAAGGCGTACATCCACAACTTCGACACCGATCGCGGATGCTTCGTCATCAATGGCTTGCTGAA
>JAUHZM010000327.1 GCA_030426005.1 Gammaproteobacteria bacterium | reverse complement strand
CCGCGAATCGCTCGAGGGCAAAGCAGCCGGGCTGGCGGCACAACATATGACCGATCAGCAAATTGCTGAACTCCGCGAACTGCTCGAGGTTCACCGTCGCCATCTAGAGCAAAATGCCGGCGAATACATGCAAGCAGAAGGTGATTTTGATTTCCATTATCAAATCATTAAGGGCAGTGGCAACCAGCTCTTGGTGAACCAACTCTGTGATGAGCTGTACCATCTCATCCGCATGTACCGATTTCAAACCAGCCGCTTTCGTGCGCGCTCAGACCGCGCTTTGATTGAGCACGAGCAACTGATCTACGCCATTGAGATGCGAGACCCAGAACTCGCCGAAATGCTCATGCGCAAGCACATTACTCGAGCGAAAAACTCCATTTTAAATTCATTGCTTGAAGAGGTAGAAGCATAATGTCGACCACGTCTGCCGGAAAGCGGTTCCGCACCGCTCTAAATAATAGTACCCCCCTCCAGATCGTTGGCACGATCAACGCCTACACTGCCATGATGGCGAGCAAGATCGGCCACCAAGCGATTTATATTTCAGGTGGTGCGTGTGCCAATGCGTCGTATGGCTTACCTGATTTAGGTATGACCAGCATGAACGATGTGTTGGAAGATGCGCGACGTATCACTGCCGCAGTCGACACACCCTTACTGGTGGACATCGATACAGGTTGGGGCGGCGCCTTCAATATCGCGCGCACGATCAAAGAGTCAATCCGTGCCGGCGTAGCTGCAGTACACATGGAAGACCAGGTCGCGCAGAAGCGCTGCGGCCATCGTCCAAACAAGGCCGTGGTAAGCTGCGAAGAGATGGTAGATCGCATAAAAGCCGCCGTCGACGCACGAACTGACGATGAGTTTTTTATCATGGCTCGCACCGACTCGTATGCGATTGAGGGGCTACAGGCGTCCATTGATCGCTCCGCAGCCTATCTAGAAGCCGGTGCTGATGGTATTTTTGCTGAAGCGATGGCGTCGCTCGACGAATATCAGGCGTACCATGATGCGCTGCAGAAACCTTTGCTGGCCAACATGACCGAATTTGGTATGTCGCCATTGTTTGATACGCAAGAACTGGCCGAGCACGGTGTTGACATGGTGCTCTACCCTCTAACTGCAACACGGGCCATGCACAAAGCGGCCGAAATGGTTTACCAAGACGTGCTGGAGAAAGGCCATCAACGAGACATGGTACAACACATGCAAACGCGCATGGAGTTGTACGACTATCTTAACTACCACGACTATGAAGAGACGCTGGATAAATTGTTCTCTTCCCAACAAGACTAAAGACGAGAGAGGCAAAGATGTCATCGGATAAAAAACTAGGTGGCGCAGGCTTACGTGGCCAGGTAGCTGGTCAAACTGCGTTGTGCACAGTAGGTACACAGGGTTCCGGATTAAACTATCGCGGCTATGATGTCGACGATTTGGCCGACAACTGTATTTTTGAAGAGGTTGCGCATTTAATTTTAAAGGGTCACCTACCGACACAGGCAGAGTTAGATGCCTACCAGGCTAAACTACATGGCCTGCGTGACTTACCGGCGAAACTCAAGGCCGGATTGGAACTGATCCCTGCCAGCGCCCACCCAATGGATGTGATGCGTACTGGTGTGTCACTGCTGGGGAACCTGGAACCAGAAACTGATTTCTCTCAGCAAGCGGATGCGGTCGACCGCATTCTGGCACTGCTACCTGCGATTGTGGTGTATTGGTACCGCTTTTCGCACGACGGTGTGCGCATCGACACCAATACTGGAGCGCAGACCATTGGCGGGCATTTCCTGCACATGCTGCACGACAAACCGGCCAGCGAATTGCATGAGAAAGTGATGAACGTGTCACTGATCCTGTATGCCGAGCACGAGTTCAATGCATCCACATTCAATGGGCGCGTTGCCGCGTCCACCTTGACCGATATTCATTCCGTGATTACGGGTGCAATTGGCACGCTTCGCGGCCCGCTGCACGGTGGCGCTAATGAAGCGGCCATGGAAATGATCGAGCAGTGGTCAACGCCGGATGAAGCCGAAGCCGCGATTCTGGAAAAACTCAAAAACAAAGAGCTAATTATGGGCTTTGGCCACGCAGTCTACAAAGAGCGTGATCCACGGAATGCCATTATCAAAAAATGGTCAGAAGCCCTGGCCAAAGATGTTGGTGACACGGTGCTCTACCCTGTTTCTGTGCGTGTTGAAGCGGTCATGAAACGCGAGAAGAACATGTTTTGTAACGCCGACTTCTTCCATGCGTCAGCATACAACTTCATGGGAATCCCAACCGGCTTATTCACACCGATTTTTGTGATGTCACGCGTGACAGGCTGGGCCGCTCACGCCTTCGAGCAGCGCGCCAACAACCGAATTATTCGCCCTAGCGCCGAGTACATCGGGCCGGAACATCGCGCGGTCGAACCCATCGATCAACGCTAAGCGTCAAACGACGACACAGTATTGGCAGCGCCAGTATTGTGTCGTCTCCGGCAAATTCAGTAAAAGGTCACGCTAAACAGTCGCCCGGAACACGTACCCAACCTTCCATCAGCACACGTGCACTGCGACTCATGACTGCTTCTGTAGCCCGCCACTGCCCCTCCTCCAAATAGGCACTCGCACCAACCTTCAAGGTGCCCGACGGGTGACCAAAACAGACGCCATTGCCATCAGAAGAATTTTGCATTTGATTGACAATGGTGCCGGGCACAGCGGCAGCAACGCTGATCGCCACGGCCGCGGTCCCCATCATGGCGTGGTGAAGCTGCCCCATTGACATCGCACGCACTACCAAATCAATGTCCTGCTCGCCAATCTGCTTGCCGCTCGAGGCTTGATATGAAGTCGGCTGGCCGACGAACGCCACTTTAGGCGTGTGTTGACGAGATTGTGCTTCACTCAAGTCCGTAATCAACCCCATACCAAGCGCACCTTGGGCGCGCACCAACTCCAAGCGCTCTAAAGCGTCCGGATCACCGTTAATATCAGGCTGCAACTCAGTTCCCGTGAAACCCAGATCTTGAGCACGCACAAATACCGTCGGAATCCCTGCATTTATGAGCGTCGCCTCAAGCTCACCGAGTCCCGGGACAAGCAAGGTGTCCACCAGATTACCGGTCGGAAACAATGCGCCATCCGCAGCGGGGTCTTTGAATGCGAGTTCGATTTCCGCAGCTGGGAAGGTCACACCATCCAATTCAAAGTCACCCGTTTCCTGCACTTCTCCATCTGTGATCGGCACATGGGCAATGATGGTTTTTTGGATATTGGCTTGCCAAATGCGT
>JAUHZM010000037.1 GCA_030426005.1 Gammaproteobacteria bacterium | reverse complement strand
CGATGGACTGACACTCTGGTCACTTGCGACTCTCTTTGGCAGCGACATTGTCCATGCCCACAGTCTTGAGCTCTTGCAATACGCTTGCTAAGGCAATTGCGCCGACAATGTTTGGTGTGCCAGATTGTTCGCGCTCTGGATAGCTAGATGACAATTGGTAATCAAAATAGCCCACCGTGTCGACCGAACCTCCGCCAAGGTCTTGTTCCGGTAACGATTGCAGCACGGATTTGCGTGCCACCAATACCCCAGGAGAGCACGGCGTATACGCTTTGTGGCCAGAGAAAGCGAAGAAGTCAGGCTGCCACTGATCTAACTCGGTAGGCATATGTGTCACGCATTGTGCGCCATCCACTAAAACCAGTATCTGGTGTTGATGTGCTAGTTGGCAGATTTCTGCGATCGGATTACTTACACCAGTGACATTACTCACGGCAGACACGGCAAGGTAGTTTACTCGACCTTTATACTCATCGCAGAGCGCCTCGAGTGCAGCCATGTCCGTCGTTCCTGCATGAGCACCGGTACCACTGAGTGGTAGATGCACGAGAGTAACTTTCGGGTGCCGGTGAGGTAGATCATTAGCGTGGTGTTCCATGGACGACACAAATACCACATCTTTTTCTGGTCGCGCTGCTCTTAATCCCCGTGCAACACGATTGGTCGCTGCAGTGGTGCCCGCACCAGTAAAAATACTGGTGAACACGGCCGGATCTGCACCGACAAATTCCAGAACGGTATCATGGGCCCAAGCCAGTGCCTGGGTGCTGATTTTTGCTGACTGGTGCACGTAGCTGTGCGTATTTGAGTAATGGGGCAGTACGGCCTGGATGGTGTCCATTGCCGTTTTTGCTGCTAGTGGAGACGCGGCGCTGTCCAAATGAACTCGACGTCTTGTCTGACCATCGGCGCACGGGTATTGCGTACTAAGACCAATAAAATCGGGGAGCGTTTGCATGGCGCGATTATACGTCTCCTTGGCAAGCCGGTCGATGTTTGCGTATGATGTAGCCTTCAAAAATAACTCCACGATAATCTTCATGAAAAAAACTATATTGGCAGCATGCATCTTAAGCCTTACTGCAACTGCGTGTAATCAATCCGACGCACCCGTAAAGGACCAAGTCGAGAGTCAGGTTGAAGCAACTGAAACGACAGCGAGTGAAGCCACCGCGGCACCGGTGAGTACGGAAAATCCGTTTTACCAGGCCAGTTCGTTATACATGTCGTATCCGCCTTTTGATCAGATCAAAAACGAACACTATTTACCGGCATTCGAAAAAGGGATGAGCGAGCATCTGCAAGAAATCGAGCAGATTGCGGGTAACTCCGAGCCCGCGAACTTTGAGAATACGTTCATCGCCATGGAAAAGAGCGGCGAGTTGTTGAGTCGAGTATCGCGTGTTTTCTTCGCACTGAGTTCGGCACACACGAACGACGAGATTAAAAAAGTACGCTCAGAAGTGGCACCGAAATTGTCTGCCCATTCGGACTCCATCTTGCTGAACTCGGATTTATTTGCGCGTGTCAAATCGATTCATGATTCGCTAGACACTTTGGAGCTGGACCCAGAATCTAAGCGCCTAGTAACGGAAACCTATAAAGAATTTATCGGTGCTGGTGCTGAATTGTCGGACGAAGACAAAGAAGCACTTAAGAAAATTAATACCGAACTCGCAACATTGACCAATCAGTTTAGTCAAAACGTGTTGGAAGAGGTCAACTCCAAAGCCATCGTAGTGGATTCGGCTGATGAATTGAAAGGGCTCAGCGACACTCAGATCGCGTCGGCGCTAGAAGCGGGTAAAGCCCGTGAGATGGAAGACAAATATGTGATTCCATTGTTGAATACCAGTCAACAGCCATCTTTGTCGTCTTTACAAGACCGCGCGCTACGTCAGCGTATTCTAGAAACTTCATTAGGGCGCGGCAGCAGTGGTGGCGACTACGATAATCGAGAGCTGGTGACAAAAGTATTCAAATTGCGTGCTGAGCGGGCGCAACTCTTAGGGTATGAAAACCATGCCGCATATCAATTGGTTGACCAAACCGCTCAAACCACAGAAGCAGTGAATACGCGATTGGCAACTTTGGCACCGCCGGCGGTTGCGAATGCCAAGCGTGAATTGGCTGACTTACAAGCCTTAGTCAAGGAAGAGGGCGGTGAGTTCGATCTGCAGGCTTGGGATTGGGACTACTACACGGAAAAATTACGCGCCAAGCGTTACAACTTCGACGAGTCGCAACTCAAACCATACCTGGAGATGGAAAACGTATTGGTGAACGGTGTCTTCCATGCCGCAGAAAAACTGTATGGACTGACCTTCAAGAAGCGTGATGATTTACCGACTTATCACCCAGATGTCCACGTATGGGAAGTGTTCGATGCTGACGGTTCTACTCTGGCCCTGTTCATTGAGGATTTCTATGCACGTGAATCCAAGCGCGGTGGTGCCTGGATGAACGCATATGTTTCGCAATCTGGCTTGTTGGGAAATAAGCCAGTCGTGGCGAACCACTTGAATGTACCTAAGCCGCCGGAAGGCCAGCCAACCTTATTGACCTGGGACGAAGTTACGACCATGTTCCACGAGTTTGGACACGCGCTGCATGGCATGTTCTCAGACGTGACTTACCCAAGTTTCTCCGGTACATCTGTACCGCGTGACTTTGTTGAGTACCCATCTCAAGTGAACGAAATGTGGGCAGATTGGCCGGAAATTTTGGCTAATTACGCGAAACACTACGAGACGGGTGAGGCCATGCCGCGCGAGTTACTGGATAAAGTACTGGCGAGCTCGAAGTTTAACCAAGGTTACGCAACGACCGAATACCTTGCGGCGTCTTTACTGGATCAGGCATGGCACCAATTAACACCTGATCAAGTTCCCGATGCCGACGGTGTTTTGGAGTTTGAAGCCAATGCACTCAAAAAAGCCGGTGTCGCGGTTGATCAGGTACCACCACGCTATCGCACCACTTATTTCTCACACATTATGGGTGGCTATTCCGCCGGTTACTACTCTTACATTTGGAGTGAGGTGCTTGACGCTGACACGGTCGAGTGGTTCAAGGAAAACGGTGGACTGAAGCGTGAAAACGGTGATCATTTCAGAAAAACACTGTTGTCGCGTGGCGGTGCTACGGATGCGATGACAATCTTCAAAGAGTTTCGTGGTGCCGAGCCTAATATCCAACCCTTATTGGAGCGTAAAGGCCTGACCGCCAAGTAGAATCTAGATTTACGCTAATAGTTCTCAAAGCCTGCTGATTTCGGTCAGCAGGCTTTTTTATTATTTATCAATTACTTAGATTATTCAGTTAAGAACGGTGCGCGATTCTTTATTGGAGTGCCACGGGCCAAATGGCCATTTGCGAGTAGGTTTTGATATTTCTTACAATCTTCTAATATCTTGACAGGTACAGCAGTCACCACACGGAAGGTTTACGTGGATGCGCCGGGTTAACACTGTCACTTGTCTATTGGTTTCACTCTAAATAGCGCTTTGGGAGCCTGTGTCGATGGCAAACTATCTAAAACGATTTATCTTAGCTTCAGTGCCTCTTGGGCTGAGCTTTCATACTTTAGCCGCAACCATTGTTGTTAATACAGATACGTCTGGCAGTGGATGCACGATCATGGATGCCATTGACTCTGCGAATGCTGATTCGGCATTGGGTGGTTGCCTTTTAAGCACCACCGGCTCGTTTGGTGACGATACGATCGTGATTCCGGAGAGTCAGGCCATTCAGACTCTATTTGCGGTGGATAATACGGCGGGCTCGCTCGGCGCAAATGGTTTGCCACAAATTACTAGCAAGATCACTATTGAGGGTAACAACGCCTTGATCCAGCGCTCGCCGTCGCCAACGACGCCGGATTTTCGGCTATTTTACATTAGCACTGGTGGAGACCTCTTACTCAGGAATGTTCGCTTGGTCAACGGCAGACACTCCAATGGCGCGGCGGTATTTGTCTACGGCGGCAAGGCCCGAATCGAAAATAGCGACGTCCGCGCAAATACACCTCTGGACCCAACTGGTTATGCGGTCGCGAGTTTTGGAGTTGGTAGTTTTGATGCGGGGCTCGAACTCATCAATACGCAGGTGTTAAATAACAATGGCGGCGGCGTGCTCAGTTCGTCAAGCGGGGCAATCACTGGCAGTGTTCAGCTGTTAATCCAAGATAGTGTGGTGTCAGCAAATACACGGACTGGGGTATTGATTGCTTCAGGTAGTGCACGAATCGATCGGAGTGAGATTTCGTATAACCAGCGTTCTGGTGTGCGAACCGGAAATGACGCTACCTTGACCATGCGAGACTCCACGATAAGTAATAATAAGTCGACCAGTTCCACTTCAACGGGTGGTGGTGTGGCAATTGTTGTTGGTACCGGGTCGCCAGTAACGACGCTGATCAATAACACCATTAGCGAAAATGAGGCAGCGACCGGCGGTGGAATACGGCATGCCATGGGTACATTGAATTTGGTCAATAATATCGTGTCCGGCAATACCACGCTCGCGCCGGGGACGAATGGCAAAGAAATTCTAAGACAGCCCGGATTTTCAGGTGGTACACCACTGGCAGGCAATCAACGAAATAATCTAATCGGTTGGTCTGGATTAAGTACAACTCAGGCTGTGTCTGGGTTAAGTCCGCATAGTAGCGACTTGTTAGCAACCAGTGACGGTACAGTGCCGACGCCATTAAGGCAGATCATCCAGGAATTAAAAAATAATGGTGGTGCGAGTCGGTCACATGCGCCGATTAGTGGCAGTCCAGCGATTGATACTGCGGTGTCAACCTTCAGTCTGGGAAGTTTGTTTCTTTTTGGCGAAGGCTGTTCGTTTACAACATTTTTCCCTACGTTTGGTATCGTCACCCGTGGTGATCAGCGCGGTATTAAACGCCCTCAGGGCGCCGCTTGTGATATTGGCGCCATCGAGTATGAGGAGACTACCTTCTATGTGATTCCTCTAGCTTCGGGTGGCACTGTTGTTATCGACTTATAGCTCATTATTCTATGCGTACTTCAGAGTGCGCGTAGAGCGTCTGAGGATTGCTTCGATTGATTAGTTAGGTCGGCGCTTTTGCGCTGGATCACCGAACAAGCTGACTGCTTGTATTTCCTCCTTACCCCGTGTGAGTCTGCGGTGAGTAGGGTCAATTCGGTATCCACAGGAGCATAACTAGTCTCATGCAGCGTTATACAATTTTTATTTTAATCGCCACGGTCGTCACGGTGATGACCGGCGTAGGGTTAGCTTGGGCTGGCGGTACCCAAGGAGCCACAGTGAATGGCATTTCGGTTTTTGCGTTGTGCGCGGTAACTGCGTTCGCCGTTAATTGGCTGGCATTTATTCCTGCTGTCATTATGCAGACCGAGAAATTCTATGATTTGGTCGGCAGTCTGACATATTTGTCGGTTGTAGCGCTTGCTGTCATGCTCTCATCCGGTTTAGATCTACGGGCGATCTTGGTCTCGTTGATGGTCACGATTTGGGCAGTGCGTTTGGGGTCCTTTCTGTTTATGCGAATCCATCAAGATGGCACGGATGATCGATTTGACGAAATTAAACGCAGCGTGCCGCGCTTTTTGTTTGCTTGGACTATGCAGGGGCTTTGGGTGATTTTCACCGCGGCCGCCGCCTTAGCAATTATTACTAGCAACGAGCGCGTTCCCTTGGGATGGTTGGGAATTCTGGGCGCGTTAGTGTGGAGCAGTGGATTTATTATTGAAGTGATCGCTGATGCACAGAAACGTGCCTTTAAGCGAGATATTACGAATCGCGGTGAGTTTATTCGGCATGGGCTATGGGCCTGGTCAAGGCACCCAAATTATTTTGGCGAAATAACGCTTTGGGTTGGTATTGCGCTGATGGCGATTCCGGTGATTTCTGGCTGGCAATGGGTGGTGATGATCTCGCCGATTTTTGTGTATTTATTGATCACCAAAATTAGCGGTATTCCAACGCTTCAGAAGAAAGCCGAAGCTAAATGGGGCGATGATGCCGCGTATCAAGATTACGTGCGGCGAACCTCTCGGCTCGTGCCAATGCCACCCAAAACAGGATAGGGCACATTAGCCAGTTCTTGATTGAACAAAAAAGAAGGCGACTGCAGTTTCCCGCAATCGCCTTCTTAGCTCCACGAAACACGCTCCTTGTGTTCCCTTCTTCACCTAAGTCAAAGATTGCTCCCTTGCCTTAGCCAAACTGGTTCATCGTGTTGTCTTCGCCAGCTGCTTTCAGTGCTGCATCGCCAGAGAAGTATTCTTTATGATCGTCACCGATGTTTGAGCCAGCCATGTCTTGGTGCTTAACACAGGCCAAGCCTTGACGGATTTCCTTACGTTGAACACCTTTTACGTAAGCCAGCATACCTTCTTCACCGAAGTAGCCCTGTGCCAAGTTGTCGGTCGACAGAGCGGCCGTGTGATAGGTTGGCAGCGTAATCAAGTGGTGGAAAATACCGGCCTTCTTCGAGCCTTCACGTTGGAAGTTTTGGATCATGTCGTCAGCACGTTCAGCCAATGCAGTGCCGTCGTATTTGACATCCATCAATTCGTCACGGTTGTATTCACTCACGTCTTCACCAGCTTCAACCATGGCGTCATACGCTTGTTGACGGAAGCTCAGTGTCCAGTTGAATGATGGTGAGTTGTTGTAAACCAATTTTGCGTTCGGTACGACTTCACGAATACGATCAACCATGCCGCCGATTTGGCCTACGTGTGGTTTCTCGGTTTCAATCCAGATCAGGTCGGCACCATTTTGCAAGCTGGTGATGCAGTCGAGTACGCAGCGATCTTCACCAGTACCTGCTTTGAATTGGAACAGGCCGCTTGCCAAACGCTTTGGACGAACCAAACTGCCGTCGCGGTGAATAACAACGTCGCCGTTTTTCATTTGACCTGGTGTCAGCTCTTCACAATCGAGGTACGAGTTGTACAAGTCACCGATATCACCTGGCTCGTTGGTTACCGCAATTTGTTTAGTCAGGCCAGCACCCAATGAGTCAGTACGTGCAACAATCACACCGTCGTCAACACCAAGCTCCAGGAACGCGTAGCGAACAGCGCGGATTTTCGCTAGGAAGTCAGCGTGAGGTACGGTAACTTTACCGTCTTGGTGACCACATTGCTTCTCGTCTGATACTTGGTTTTCGATTTGAATCGCACAAGCACCAGCTTCAATCATTTTCTTAGCCAGCAAGTAAGTGGCTTCTTCATTGCCGAAGCCCGCGTCGATGTCTGCGATGATCGGCACAACGTGTGTTTCGAAGTTGTCGATATGGTGTTGTACTTCAGCCGCTTTCGCAGTGTTGCCGGCAGCACGCGCGGCGTCTAGCTCTGTAAACAGGTGGCGCAGTTCGCGCGCATCAGCTTGACGCAGGAATGTGTACAACTCTTCGATCAGTGCCGGTACGCTGGTTTTTTCGTGCATAGATTGGTCAGGCAGGGGACCGAACTCAGAACGCAACGCAGCGATCATCCAACCAGACAGGTAAAGGTAGCGTTTATTGGTAGTGCCGTGGTGCTTTTTAACCGCGATCATTTTTTGTTGCGCGATAAAACCATGCCAGCAGCCCAGAGATTGGGTGTATTGAGATGAGTCTGCGTCATACTCTTCCATATCTTTACGCATGATGGAAGCCGTGTACTTGGCAATATCCAAACCAGTTTTGAAACGGTTTTGCAGCTTCATGCGCGCCGCGTATTCTGGGTTAATGCCTTTCAGTTCGTTGCCGCCGGCATCGATCAGGTTTTGAGTGGCTTCGATTTCTTGTTTGTAGGTAGACATCTTCATCTCCTGCTTATTGACTAATTGGTTCATTCGGTTTTCGTGGAATGTTGTGCGCTAGCACCTCGGTTTTTGATGACACCACCTTAGCTTCGCACCGGGCATTCAGGAATAATGCAATTGGTATGATTGTCATTCGCAAATTGAATAAAGGTGTAGATATTCACCATTTTTCTACCAATTTGCTTGTTTATTCATTTAACTAATAATAGTCATTCAGACGTGTTGATGCCAGCGAGTGTAAAATTCACCAAAAGATTGTTTATAAAGACACAATCAAACCACCGATCTGATTGAGGCAAAGTGCTATGAGTAACTATTTAAAACGTGTTGAGTTACAGGTTGATTCCACTTTAGTGGATTTTATTGAGCAAGAAGTGTTGCCGGGCCTAGATCTAGGTGCCGAGCAATTCTGGCAGTCACTGTCAGATGTGGTCCGTGATCTAACGCCTGAAAATAAAGCCTTGCTAGCCAAGCGCGATGCCATTCAGTCGCAACTCGATGATTGGAATAAGGCACACCAAGGTCAATTCGATTTATCTGAATACAAGGCGTTTCTGTCAGAGATCGGTTACCTGTTGCCAGAAGGTGATGATTTTGAAATCACAACCACCGGCGTTGACGACGAAATCGCACGTCAGGCGGGCCCGCAACTCTAATGCGCGCTTTGCATTAAATGCTACGAATGCGCGTTGGGGTAGTCTGTACGACGCCTTATACGGCACGGATGCGATCTCCGAGGCCGACGGTGCAAGCCGAGCAGGGGGCTACAATCCCGTTCGCGGTCAAAAGGTCATCGACTTTTGTCGCGCATTGTTGGATGCGCACTGGCCTTTGGCGTCAGGCAGCCATGTTGATGCAACCCGATATCAAATCGGCAGTGCCGGTTTGGAAGTCGTGTTATCCGACGGCTCAGTGGCAAGCCTTGCTGAGCCAGCGCAGTGCCTCGGGTATCAAGGGTCCGCCGAGGCGCCAACCGGCGTGTTGCTGTCGCAAAACGGGTTGCGTGTCGTCATTCAGATTGACCCCGAGTCAAATATCGGTAAAACCGATCCGGCTGGTGTGGCTGATTTGCTTAGTGAGGCCGCACTTACCACCATTCAGGACTTCGAAGACTCGGTGGCAGCTGTCGACGCGGAAGACAAAGTTGGCGTATACCGCAACTGGCTCGGTTTAATGAAAGGTGATTTGGCCGAGAGTTTTGTTAAAGGCGGCCAACAATTAACCCGCACCTTGGAAGCGGATAAAACGTTTACCGCGCTGGATGGCAGCGAGTTAGTTCTGCCCGGTCGCAGCCTGTTATTTTGTCGCAACGTTGGCCATTTGATGTCGAATCCAGCGATTCTGGATGCGCAGGGAAATGAAATCCAGGAAGGGATTATGGATGCGATGGTGAGCGTGCTGATTGCCAAGCACGATTTGTTGCACACTGGCAACCTGCGTAATTCACGCACTGGCAGTGTGTACATCGTAAAGCCGAAAATGCACGGCCCTGAGGAAGTTGCCTTCGCCAACCGCTTGTTTAACCGTGTGGAAGACGAGCTCGGCTTGGCCCGGCACACCATCAAAATTGGGGTAATGGATGAAGAGCGTCGCACTACGGTCAATCTTAAAGAGTGTATTCGGCAGGTTAAAGATCGTGTGGTCTTTATCAACACGGGATTCCTAGATCGTACTGGCGATGAGATTCACACCAGTATGTTGCTGGGTACCATGGCGACGAAAGCAGAGATCAAACAGCAGCCGTGGATTGCCGCGTATGAAGACTGGAACGTCGATATCGGGCTTGCGTGTGGACTCCAAGGTAAAGCGCAAATAGGTAAAGGTATGTGGGCTATGCCAGATGAGATGGCCGCAATGCTAGAAACTAAAATCGGTCACCCTAAATCGGGTGCGAATACCGCTTGGGTACCATCCCCGAACGGCGCTACGTTGCACTCGATTCACTATCACCAGGTGTCCGTGTTCGATGTGCAGGATCAGCTTAAATCTCGACCGCGTGCCGCACTGGACGATATTCTAACTGTGCCGCTCAGTTCAGCCCCAGATGCATGGACCGCAGAACAAATCCAACAGGAGCTCGACAATAATGCGCAGGGTATCCTTGGATACGTTGTGCGTTGGATTGACCAGGGGGTCGGTTGCTCGAAAGTACCGGACATTAACAACGTTGGGCTAATGGAGGATCGTGCCACGCTACGGATCTCCAGTCAGCATATGGCGAATTGGTTGGTGCATGGTGTGACCGACGAGGCGCAAATTCGTGCCACATTCGAACGCATGGCGGCGGTTGTTGATGGCCAAAACGCCGGCGATCCAAACTACCAGCCAATGGCGCCAAACTTCGACGCCAGTATTGCCTTTCAGGCCGCTCTGGATTTGGTGTTGAAAGGTACCGAACAGCCGAATGGTTACACTGAGCCTCTGTTGCACGCGTATCGACTCAAGCTCAAAGCCAGCCGCGCTTGATTTCTCGCCGACCGACTCCCAATCTAGGCGAATAATGGCCTGAACGCGCATGGCGAAATGGGTGACACAGTGGTAGCATTACGCTCCAATGTGTCTCCCATGTTTGACGTTATGTCTGAACAGCTAATAACCGCCATCACGACGCAGCTCCATGCTGTGATCGACCCCTATAATAAGTCCGCATTAACCGCTGGTCGCGCTTTGAATCGAATTGAAGTCGGTGATCAAACGGTTGTGATTCACCTCACCAAGGGTTACCCCGTATCTGAGCAAACCCAGGCGGCATTAACAACGCTGGTGCTGGACGCACTGACGGCGGTGGACCTGCAAGGCCGAGACGTTCAGCTCGCCATTGCCCAAGACATTATTTCGCACTCAGCGCAACAAGGTGTGCGTACCGTGGAGGGCGTTAAAAACATTATTGCTGTGGCTTCCGGCAAAGGTGGTGTTGGAAAGTCCACCGTGTCTGCTAATTTGGCGCTCGCGCTGGCAGCCGCTGGTGCTCACGTTGCGGTGCTTGACGCAGATATCTATGGTCCGAGTCAACCACGTATGCTGGGCGTGAGTGGTAAGCCCGAGGCATTGGACAATAAAATGCTATTGCCAATGCGAAACCACCAACTCAAGATCATGTCGATTGGCTTTTTGGTCGAGGAAGACACACCAATGATTTGGCGTGGTCCAATGGTCACTCAGGCGCTTGAACAAATGTTGCGCGGCACGGATTGGACCAACGATGGTCAAGAGGTTGATTATCTGATCATTGATCTGCCACCGGGTACCGGCGACATTCAACTTACTTTGTCGCAAAAAGTGCCCGTGTCTGGCGCCGTGATTGTCACCACGCCACAGGATATCGCGCTGTTAGATGCGCGCAAAGCCTACAAAATGTTCGACAAAGTGTCGGTGCCCGTATTCGGAGTGATTGAGAATATGAGTACGCATGTGTGCACGCAGTGTGGCCATGAAGAAGCGATTTTTGGTGCGCATGGTGCCCAGAAAATGGCCGAGGAGTACAATCTTGAATTGCTTGGTGAGATCCCGCTGGAGATGGCAATTCGTGAATTAGCTGATTCTGGCACGCCAACAGTGGTGGCAGAACCGGCGTCGGCAACTGCATCTCGGTATCAAGATATTGCATTAAGAATAGCTGGTAAGTTATCGATTAAAAAGAAAGATTTTAGTTCTAAATTTCCAAATATCGTGGTGGAGAATAGCTAGTGAGTGACAGCAGCATTGGAAAATTATTCAAGGTAACCACGTTTGGCGAGAGCCATGGTCGCGGCATTGGCTGCATCGTCGATGGGTGTCCGCCCAATCTCGAATTGACTGAGGCCGATTTACAACCGGATCTGGATCGGCGTAAACCCGGTCAGTCTAAATTTACTACGCAGCGTCGCGAGCCAGACGAAGTGCAGATTTTTTCTGGTGTGTTCGAAGGCAAGACGACTGGCACCTCGATCGGAATGATCATTCACAATACCGATCAAAAATCGAAAGATTACTCCAATATTATGGATACCTTTCGGCCAGGACACGCAGACTACACCTATTTTCGCAAATACGGCCATCGTGACTACCGTGGTGGCGGTCGATCGTCAGCGCGGACAACGGCCATGATTGTGGCAGCCGGTGGTATTGCCAAAAAGTATCTACGTGAGAAAGAAGGCGTTGAGATTCAAGCTTATTTGGCGCAAATGGGCGACATCCGCATTGACTCGGTGGACTTTGACCAGATTAGCCAGAACCCATTCAATTGCCCGGATGTTACTAAGGTCAGTGAGATGGAAGCCCTGATTACACAGTTGCGCCGTGATGGTGATTCAGTTGGTGCCAAAATCACCGTGGTTGCCAAGCATGTGCCGGTCGGTCTCGGCGAGCCAGTGTTTAACGAGTTAGACGCGGATATCGCTAAGGCACTCATGAGTATTAACGCGGTCAAGGGCGTGGAAATTGGTGCCGGTTTTGATGCGGTAGCGCAGCGCGGCTCCGAACATCGCGATGAAATTTACCCAGATGGCTTCGCGACGAATAATGCCGGTGGCATTCTAGGTGGTATTTCCAGTGGGCAAGACATCGTCGCCAGTTTGGCGCTCAAGCCTACCTCCAGCATTACTAAACCAGGCATGAGTGTGAACCGGCAAGGCGAGCCGGTGGAAGTGGTGACTAAAGGTCGGCATGACCCCTGTGTTGGAATTCGCGCTGTGCCGATTGCCGAAGCGATGCTCGCCATCGTGTTAATGGATCATTATCTGCGCCACCGCGCGCAAAATGCGGATGTGCAATTGAGTACGCCGGCGATTCCAGGGCAGCGTCCAGCTTAAGCCCATGACAGTTGAAGGTGGTCGAGTAGGGCGGTGCTGAGCAGCACCGCCGTTTTAAAAAGCGAGAATTTACCCCGCCTGACGCACCTGTACCGGGACGCCGTTTAAGGCCGCATTTCCGCACAGTTCGTCAATCAGCTTGTTGTCAGTCAGTTCGTTGCAATTAACCCCGAGTTGTTGTTCGGCGATTTGTAGCTTAACGCCCTTGCGTTTGTGCCCCCAACCGTGTGGTAGACTCACGACGCCCGGCATGACCTCGTCGGTGGCGAGCACGGTGGTAGTGACTTGCCCCACACGTGATTCGATCACCACCTCACTGTCATCGTCGATCCCGAGTCGATTCAAGTCGTCCGGGTGCATCATCAGTTGCCAGCGCGGTTTGCCTTTCACCAGGCGGTGATAGTTATGCATCCAAGAGTTGTTGCTACGAATATGGCGGCGCCCAATCAATAGCAGTGATTCAGTATCCACCTCATTTGTTGCGTCAACAAGCCTCTTTAAGTCATTGATTATAAAAGCAGGTGCACAATTGACTTTGCCGTCTTCAGTATTCAGACGCTGCACCAAGCCGGTTTTGAGCGGTCCGAGGTCGACGCCATGTTCGGCACCTTTAAGCGTCTCCATACTCAGGTTCATTGACGGGTTTTGTTCTTTGCCGTACGGGCCATGTTCAATACCGTGCGCCACCAGTAGGTCGGGGGCTGGTAACGGTTTGAAATCGGTTCCCTTGAGTTGCGCGATTTTGGCACTCAAGGCGTTAAAAATTTCCCAATCGTGTAGCGCGCTTTCCGCTGGTTCAAACACGGCTGGGTTGTACCGGGCACTGTCGTGCACAGCGAGTCGTAAAAACGCGATATCGTAGTGGTCGTGTTCCAATGGGCTGGTTGGTGGCAAGATTACATGGGCATGACGTGTGGTCGCATTGATATAGAAGTCGATCGCCACATAGAAATCCAGCTGTCCAAACGCCGTATCAAGCTGTGAGGCATTGGCGGCAGAGATGACGGGGTTGCCGGCGATGGTCACCATAGCGCGGATTTGGTCTTCACCGGGTGTGGGCATTTCTTCGGCCAGCGCCACGGTTGGTAATTCCCCAGCAAATTCAGGCAATTGGCTCACGCGAGACCGGAACAAATCGAAGTGCCCGGCACCATTTGCACCTTTACTGATATACCCGAATGCAGGCGAGGGCACCAGTGCGCCACCTTCGGAATCGAGCGCGCCAATCAGCATATTGATGATTTGGATGGCCCACTGACACAATGCGCCAAAGCGTTGGACTGAGACGCCCATACGGCCATAGATCACCGCTTTGTCAGTGTGTGCGAGATCGTATGCAAGCTGCTTGATTGCACTAGCCTGGATGCCGGACTGCTTTTCAGCGAGCGTCAGATCAAACTCCGCCACGGCGGCTTCGACTTGATCCAAATCCTTCAGCACGGATTCGAGATGTTCGACGTTCAGCCAGTTTTCTTTAAACAGCGTGTGGATGATGGCCATCAGAACGTAGGCGTCCTGACCCGGTTGAACAAACAGGTGTTGATCGGCAATATTGGCCGTTTCAGTGCGTCGAGGATCCACGACGACCAGCTTGCCACCACGCGCTTGTAAGGCCTTGAAGCGGCCAGGTGCGTTCGGCATGGTCATGATGCTGCCATTCGATGCAAGCGGATTGCCGCCAAAAATCACCATCAGCTGAGTGCGGTCGATGTCAGGAACCGGGATGAAGGACTGATGCCCGTACATCGCATACGAAGTAAGGTGGTGCGGGAGCTGATCCAAGGAGGTAGCCGAGTAATTATTACGCGTTTTCACAGCGCGGCGTAACAGCGGACCATGGGTCATATTGCCGTAATTGTGGACGCCTGGATTGCCCGCATAAAAGCCAACCGAATTGGCACCATGCTGTTGTTGCGTTTCGACCAGTTTCTGCGCGGTTAGCTCGATCGCTTCGTCCCAGGAAATCGGCTCCCAGTTCTCGCCAACGCGCTTCATGGGTTGGCGAATTCGGTCTGGATCGGTGTGAATGTCTGCAATCGCGGTGGCTTTCGGGCAAATAAACCCCTTACTGACAGGATCCTGTTTGTCGCCCTTGATTGACACGACTTCGTCCCCTTTAGTCGTTATTACCAGCCCGCAGATCGCTTCGCATAAGTGGCAGGCGCGGTAATGTGTTTGCGTGGATTCAGACATACTCACTCCAATTTTTTGATTTTATTCGTGGTAGCGACTGATTTGTCGATGCCTAGGATAGAAGAGCAACCAAGGCAGCGATCAGGCGCTAGTGTGCTGGACAGAATATCTTACTTGCGTGTATTTGTCAGTGACCGAATTGATCTCGGTATTGCCGTGGGGACACGCCCAATTGTTGGCGAAAATGATGGCGCAGCGCGGTCGCACTCTCAAAGCCACAGTTGTCAGCAACGCGTTCGATATCAAACCGCGTTTCCTGCAGCAGTTGGCGGGCATGGTCGAGTCGTTGCCCCACGAGCCATTGCTTGGGGCTGCAACCAACATGTTGACGAAAGTGGCGATCAAAACTCCGACGCGACATGGTGGCCTGCGCTGCCATATCTGCCACCGTGATCGGTGAAGAAAGTCGTGCCTTAGCCCAATCTAAAATGGGTGAAATGGTACTGTGTTGTTTTGGTACCGGTGTGGCGACAAATTGCGACTGCCCGCCTTTGCGATGTGGTGACATAACAAGCCGCTGCGCCACGGTATTCGCCATTTCCAGCCCAAAGTCCTGGCGAATCTGTTCAAGGCCCAGATCAATCGCCGCCGCGCTGCCGGCTGAACAGCCAATGTCGGAATGCAGGACGTATAACACATCGTGCTGGTATTGCACCTTGGGAAAACGTTGTTGAAATAGGTCGGCGTAGCGCCAATGTGTGGTGGCTTCTCGGTTATCGAGTAAGCCGAGATAGCCGAGCAGGAAAGCACCAGAACAAAAACTCAAAATTTGTTTGCCTCGGCCGTGGAGTTGTCGAATCTCCTCGCTCAGACGAGGTGGAATATCGCTCTGGTGTACTGGCCAGGAGGGGATAAGTAATAGATCAACTCCGGATAAGCTCTCTACGTACTCGGTTCGTAGGCCCAAGCCTGCGGTTGTGTTCAGTTCAGTTTGGTCAAAGCTCACCACTCGAGTCGTATACCAACGGTCAAACTCAGGTCTAGGCAGGGCAAAAAGTTCGACCGCACATGCAAGTTCGAAGAGAGAGACGCCGTCATAGGCAAGAATCGCAACCTGTTTCATTGTTGTAACGTAAAATTGGCTTGAATTTTACGATACATGGCATTTTAGCCAATATCAATCTTTAGTATTGATTTGTAAACTCAAGACTCAAGCAAACAAACTCAATAAATAATTATGTCTTCAGCCGTATCTCGACCTCCAGCCGCGCCTTCTGATGAGGCGCTTGTGTATTTTCGTTCGCTACTCACATTTGAGACTGATTGCTGGGATGTGAATCACGCCGTGTCGAATGGACGCCAGGACTTTGTATTATTGGATGTCCGTGCCGAATCGCTTTATACCGCAGGTCATTTACCGGCCGCCGTGAACTTACCGCATCACCGAATTAATCACGACAGCATGGCTACGTATCCAGCCGATACTTTGTTCGTGGTGTACTGTGCCGGGCCACATTGCAACGGTGCGGACAAAGGTGCGATTCGCTTGGCAGAGCTTGGT
>JAUHZM010000036.1 GCA_030426005.1 Gammaproteobacteria bacterium | reverse complement strand
GCAGGCACGCCACATTTCGTACGACAAGCGACCAAAGTTGGTGTAGGGCGTTTGGTAAAAACCGGTTTCGAGTCCCAGTCGTTCGGCGTACAAAGCCCAGCCCTCAACAAACACGGTTTGCCCGCCATAGCGGCGGAATTCAGGTAAATCGAGTTCCTGAGCCAGCGCAATTTGCAGGTGATGACCCGGGACGGCTTCGTGCAAGGTCAGCGCTTCTAGTTGGTATAAAGGGCGCGTTTCTAGCAGGGTGGTATTCACATAGTAGAAGCCCGCACGTGAACCGTCTCCAGCAGGGCGACTGTAATACGCAGTGGTTGTTTTCTCAGCGATATCCAGGGGAATTTCTTTGAGTCCATACGGCATGCGCGGGAGCTTGCCGAACAATTTCGGAAGTTCGCCGTCGATCTTTTTGGAGATCGCCGCTGCCACTTGCATGCGCTCTTCTGCCGTTTTTGGGTAGAAATCTGGATTATCGCGCAGGTAGACCAGCCAATCATCGAAGCTGCCTTTAAACTCGGCTTCACGAATCACGTCCATCATCTCAGCTTTAATGCGGGCGACTTCGGCTAGGCCAATCTGGTGGACTTCATCCGCGCTGCGGTCGGTGGTGGTGAAGCGTTTTACCCGGTGCTCATAATAGGCTTTGCCGCCCGGCATGCTGTCGGTACCGACTTCGTTACGGCATTTGGGTGCGTACTCCTCGTTATAAAATTTCGCATACTGCTGCATGGCTGGCAGCACCGCGTTTTTGATAGTCTGTGCGGCTTGGTCGCGCAATCGCTTAAATTCAGCGTCTGAAATCACGCTCGGCTGTGAGTCGAACGGGTCCAGAAACACGCTGTCTTCGAGATTGTCTGGCAGGTGAGCTGAGATCGACTTTTCATAGCCTTGCATCGTGACACACGGCTGAACCCAACCGGCATCCAAGCCTGCTCGAACGCGGCTGGTCGCCCGTTGCAGGTATTCCGGCATGGCGGCGAGTCGAGTAACGTAACTCTGGTAATCTGCAGTGGTGAAAAAAGGTAGGCGTGCTGGCAACTGCGTTAGATTCATATGTGGACCACCACGATTGGTGATGATCATGTACTTGCCGCCGTGCTCACTGGCCTCGATTTCGGTCTCGAGATCGAGCTTGAGCAACGCGTAGTTCACCTTGTGTGCTGCACTAAGTTGTGTGGCGTCAATGGTGGCTAATTGTTGTGTGAACGCTTTGGCCTGTGCCACATCTCGGTCGTAGGCTTCCAGCGATGGATCACCCAGCAAATGATCATATTGTCGTTCGCCAAGGCTGGTTGCAAACGTTGGATTTTGTGCCAGTTGTGCTGCCCAGTGCTTATCTAGTAGGGCTTCAAAGGCGGAGTCTGCGTCTGCTGCGGCATTGACCGTCAAAGACAGTGTGGCACTGGAGAGCAATACTGCCCAGGCTCTGAGTTTCCATTGGCGTCGTTTCATAGTGACTATTCGCTGAGTTAAAGGGTGCTGACATCCTAGTGCAGCCTAGCGCGAATGGCCAGTAAAACCGTGGTGTGGATTATTGCGCCGACGTTGGCTCGTCGTCCTGAGCGCTCAGAATCGCCGTAAACGCTACGATCCGGCTGGTATTGGACTCGGCTTCCAGCAGCATCTGCTTATTCGCAGTGCCGAGTGGCAGAAGTCCGATCAGGCTGGCCATGAGTGACTCGCCAGATAGCTTGTCCAGCAATTGCCAGTCGGCTTGCATTTGGTTGTTCTCGAGATAGCGATGCAGTGCGGCACGAAACAGCGCCAGATGATCAGCGGCGATGGTGTCGGACTCCGATGCATGGATGTCGTCGGCGAACGGTGCCCAGTCCGGCGTTATGCGACGGTATCCGTGCAGCGGATCCACTTCCTCCGAAATCCGGAATCGACAGGCGCCCGTCAATACAATCTCGATTTGACCGTTTTGGCGCTCCACGTAATGTGTAATGCGCCCAGCACAGCCGACTGCATACAGAGTCGGCGGTTCAGAATCGTCGCTTGGCTGAATCATGCCAATCAACTGATTGCTGCGCATGGCGTCCTCAACCATGTTTAGGTATCGCGGCTCAAAAATAGTCAGTGGCAGATTCGCATGCGGCAAGAGCACCGCCTCCGGTAAGGGAAAAACCGGCAGAACCGAAGGCAGTTGTGAATAGTTCGGGAGAAACGGGTGTCGCATGGGCATCGGTGTATTTAAGCAGATGCCGTGTTCATAAAATGAGAAGTGCCGACTGCCTGGATTAAATTGGGTAAGGCTTGTCGTTTAGCAATTTGACCATACCATTGATCATTCGGTAGCCAATCCACAGCCACACCAACCCCAAAACAACGTAGCCGACTAGGACTAAGACCAGAATGCCGCCGATGATCGTCCACAACAATGACCACCAAAAGGTGCGGATCGCATTGGTATAATGACTATGGTAGACCGTACCAGCGGCATCTTTGCGTTTTATCATAGCCCACAGCGCACCAAACAGAATCGGAATTGCGGTGAGCAGGCCGATGGTCATCAGAATGTAAGCAATCAACGCATGGGTCTTTGGCTCGTTGTCCTGAACTTGTTCATGATCAATGATGGTGCTCATGCGGTCTCCTGTCGTATGGCTTTGAAGTACTTTCCTACGTTCAACCTAGTGTCAAACTAGAAAACTTCAAGCATCTTCGTCGGGCGTGCTCGATTTGCTGGCCTCGGCGGCGGCTCGACGGCGATCCGCACGGTCACGCTGTCGTTGCTCTGATTCAGCACGGTGTGTAGCATGTTTGACATTGCGCGCCTGTTGCGCACTGATGTAGTTCTTTAGTTCAGTCTGAGCCCATTCCTGTGCTGCAGCTTCGTCTGCGAATCCATCTTGCTGCTTGCTAACGGTGCGTTTTCGAGACGTGACTTGTCGCGTAATCTGCGCGGTCCAGGTGTCGTCACTCTGGAACACATTAATGTTGTATTTTTTACTTTGAGCCATCTAAGGGTTACCTCAAAAAGGGGCGGAAAAATTGGATGCGAAGGCTAGCAGTTTTTTACAAAAATGGAATCGAATCCGATGAAATAGTCGGTTGTAGCGCGTTAAATCGTTATAATTCAGGCTGATTTGAGCTCAAGCGCGTGCCTGAGCCTCCCGAATTATGACGATAGCAAAAGAGAGACAGTCAGAATGAACAAATTTTCCGTTGCCGAGTTGATGCGTGGCGCTGTTGCGTTGAACGAGCAAGTGGTCATTAAAGGCTGGGTGCGAACCCGCCGCACGTCCAAAGCCGGTATTTCCTTCGTGGCAATCCACGACGGCTCCTGTTTTGACCCAATCCAAGTCGTGGTGCCCGATTCCCTAGCAAATTACGAATCTGACGTAGTGCATCTGGGGGCAGGGTGTGCCGTCATTGCGACCGGCACACTGGTGGCGTCGGAAGGGCAAGGGCAGTCTGTTGAAATCCAGGCCACGGATATTGAGGTGGTTGGGTTAGTTGACGAGCCAGATAAATACCCGATTGCCAAGAAGCGGCATACGTTCGAATACCTGCGCACGCAAGCGCATTTGCGACCGCGAACCAATGCAATCGGCGCCATCACACGTGTGCGCAACACGCTGGCAAATACGATTCATAACTACTTCTACCAACGTGGTTACCACTGGATTAACACACCAATTATTACCGCCAGTGATGCCGAAGGCGCGGGCGAATTGTTTCGTGTCTCTACGTTGGATTTGGCTAACTTGCCAAGAACCGAGCAGGGCGCTGTCGATTACACGCAAGATTTCTTCGGTGGTGAGAGCTTTCTGACAGTGTCTGGCCAGTTAAATGTCGAAGCCTACTGTCTGGCGATGTCGAAGGTATATACCTTTGGTCCAACATTTCGCGCTGAAAACTCCAATACCAGTCGACATTTGGCAGAATTTTGGATGGTCGAACCGGAGATTGCCTTCGCCGATTTGAATGACGATGCCGCACTGGCAGAAGACTTCCTTAAAGCGTGTATCCGTGCCGTGCTGGAGGAGCGTGAAGATGATATGGCGTTCTTTCAGCAACGCGTAGACAAAGAGGTAATCAACCGCCTCAGCAATGTGGTGGATTCTGACTTTGTACATATGGATTACACCGATGCAATTGACATCCTGCTTAAGAGTGGTCAGCAGTTTGAGTTCCCAGTCGAGTGGGGCATGGACTTGGCTTCAGAACATGAGCGCTTTTTGTCGGAGCAACATGTTAAAGGTCCCGTCGTGATCAAAAACTATCCGAAAGATATCAAAGCGTTTTACATGCGTTTGAACGATGATGAGAAAACCGTGGCAGCGATGGATGTGTTGGTGCCGGGTATCGGAGAGATTATTGGCGGGAGTCAGCGTGAGGAACGTTTGGATCAACTGGATGCGCGGTTCCCGGATGCCGAAACGGCTGAGCACCTTTGGTGGTATCGCGATCTGCGTCGCTACGGCACTGTGCCGCATGCGGGTTTTGGTCTAGGGTTTGAACGTTTGATCAACTACGTGACGGGCATGGAGAATATTCGTGATGCGATTCCGTTTCCACGCACTCCCGGGTCGGCGGCATTCTAATTTGAGAGGTCGACTGTGATGAGCGAGCAAGGCTGGTATCGACAACCCGAAATGCTGGTGGGCTTTTCCGCCGTATTGGTTAGTCTGGTCGCGCTCGCCGTCGGCATCTACAGTGCGTACATTGATCGCCAGTCCGCTCATGCGGCGGTCTGGCCGAGCCTTATGGTGGCTCAATCCAATGCAGAATCGCGATTTCGATTATTGGTGTTGAATCAAGGGACTGGGCCGGCGATTGTGCGCTACGCGCGATTGACGCATGACGGGCAAGCGCTCAAAACCTGGCGCGATTGGACCAAGCTGGTAGATGAGGTCGAGATAAGCTACGTGCAGTCGCATGTTGGTGGTGGGGTGATTCGAGCCGGACAAGAGATCGTCGGTTTTCAAATTGACAGTGCCTTGTTGCTGGAGCCAAAGGTTAAAAAAGTGCTTGAGGCAACGCGAGTTGAGATTTGCTATTGCTCGGTGTTCGATATGTGTTGGGTTTCAGACTCAGTGAATACGCCACGTGAAGTTGGTGAATGTCGAATAGGCGAGGCAGAACGCTTTCTGCAATAACTCTGTGCACAGCGCAATGCCGATTGCCGAGCGAAGTTTGAAACTACATTTAACTCAAGGAGGCAACTGGTATGCAATTAGGTGCGATGTCCGTCAGTCTGGCGGTGAAAGACATTGATAAGTCGGCCGCATTTTATCAACAACTGGGGTTCGAACAGGTCGGTGGTGATCGTCAGCAGAATTGGCTGATTTTGCGTAACGGTGATCACACACTGGGGTTGTTTCAAGGCATGTTTGAACGAAATATACTGACCTTTAATCCCGGTTGGGACGCCCAAAATCAAGCCTTAGATAGTTTTACTGATGTGCGCGAAATACAAAAGCAGTTGTTAGCGAATGGTATTTCCTTGGAAATGCAGGCCGACACTGAGACCACCGGGCCGGCGAGTATTATGTTGACCGATCCTGACGGGAATCCGGTGCTGATCGATCAACACGTTTAAATCTGTAATAGAAGTGTGCTGGGTCTTGAGCAGCCTTTTTAGAGCTGCTCATGATCTGTCAGCAGCTTCATTTAGGTGTCAAGGGGTGTGCCAAGGTTTTCAATTGTGATGCGGTAAACCGGGCTGTCGTCGGTGCCGTCATTCAATTGATAGTCCACGAATACGCTGCCGTTGCCCGACGAGATGCTGGCACTGATTTGCATTGGACTGGTCAATGACACTGAGTCGATTACCGCACTCCCGACCAGAACGCCGCTGCCGATAATCGTGATCGTGATCGGATCACCGTCTGGGTCTGAAACTCGTGGTGCCAGATCAACGATCACCGCGGTGTCCGCAAGCGCGTCCACGGTAAAGTTTTCACCAACCGGTGGACCATTCGTTACCGCAGGGATGTCGGTATCACTGGTTTGAGCATGTGCCGGTAAAACGATACTGTTCACAATGGGTTTCTTCCAAGCGGATGGGGTAGCGGCCACACCGACGCCAAGCGCGGTTAAGGCCTTGAGGGATTTTCGTTTTGAATTCATGGTTTTTTTTGTGCTTTTAATTAGAAACCGGAGCGTGAACTTCACGGCCTCCATGGGTATGCAAAACGGTGGTTACGCGTTGAAGTCCGTTCTCGCGAGAATTTAGACACCACATAGATGGTGAGATGGACATACTCGTTGCTGGTTTCCGTTTTGCTGCGAATGCCATTGTCGAAAGGCAGACGAACTCCATCGAATGCCGTTATATCCAGTGCGCCAAGGCTGCGTTGCTTTGGTCGCATCTAGCAGGACAATTGACGCTGGTGACTTTAAACGATAATCTTTGACTGACTGTATCCCCGATATTGGGTATTTTTGCTTCTGATTTAGGGTCAATAGGGGCTTAATTCTCGCTGTGCTAGATAAAATAAATGAAGTCGAAGCTACTCGTTCACTTAGTGAGTTTTGGCTTAAGTTCGAAACGGTAATCCTGGGTTTAGGATTCCATGGGTTCGTCTATACGATTGCGAACAAGGTTGATAACGACTTCTATTATCACGATAACCTGGGTTTGCACGATCCAGACGACCCGTCGTTCTACGACCCGTTCCTAGAATTCTGTTGTCATAGCTATGACCCAATGCCAACCGGTGTTGAATTCATGGCAGATTACAGCTATATGCCTCAGTCAGCTTTCGACTTTATTCAAAGGGCGGCGGATACGACGGGCATGATCTCCGGCCTGGGTGTCCCTGTGCGATTGGCGGGCTCGAATCGCTATGGTGGATTTAATTTGCTGACCCGCAAGCCGCGCGCAGAGTTCGAAACCTTTATCGCTGAATTGCAGGAGCGCGTTCAGTTGCTCTGTGTATTGGCGCAACGGCATATTGAGCAATTACTGGATCAGGAGCAAATTTTAATGGAAGGCGCTGATCAGTATTCGTTGGATGATGCTGAGAAACTTGAGAAATTGACGGCGCGTGAACGTGAGGTCCTGCGTCGATTGGTTGATGGTACATCTCGCAAAGCCTGCGCTCAGCAATTGAGTTTGGCTGAGTCCACCATTGATACTCATATCAAAAGTATTTATCGCAAACTGGAAGTGCACAACCGCGTTGAAGCAACCAAAATTGCTTTTCAGGGCGCGCTTTAAGCGCATATTTAAAACGTGGTCGCCTGAGGTGGCGGGTCCCAGTTCTGGATAAGCTGTCAAGGATTGAGCTCGAAGATTGGCACTTGTCCGCCATATAGCCGATGTCTATACTCTTACTTCCCTACATATTAGACAAAAGTGAGAGTTATGAAGATTCCTACCACGAAGAATCACTTGTTTGTTGGCACCTTACTGGCCGCAAGCACTGTGTTAACTCCAACGATTGGTCACACCCAGACTCAAGGTGCGTCCCCATCGTTAGAAGAGATTGTTGTTACCGGTTCGCGCATTCGGCGCGACCCATTAAATGACACCGCGCCGGTGATGAATATCGGTGTTGCGGAACTAGACCAGACTGGCGTGACTAATCTGGGTACGGCGCTGCAACAATTACCGATCACCGGTTCGGCCATCAATACACGCTTTAACGTGCCAGGCAACTCTGGTTTTCCACAAGATGGCTCAGGCATTGGCGCGGGTTCTGCGCAGTTGTCATTACGAAATGTCGGAGCTAAACGGACTCTGATTTTGGTTGATGGTCGACGGTGGATCGCCGGGGCCTCTGCCTCAGGTGTGCCGAGTACGGTGGACCTGAATACCATCCCAGCCAATATGGTGGAGCGCATCGAGATATTGCAAGATGGTGCTTCTGCTATCTACGGGTCTGACGCCATTGGTGGCGTCGTGAACGTTATCACCAACAAAAACTTTGATGGCTTGCGTTTCGATTACCACGTGGGCGAATTCCTGGATGATGGCGACGGTACCGACACAGACATTTCGATGTTGTGGGGCGGTGGCAGCGACCAAGCCCACTTCGTATTCAGTGCCAGTTACACAGAAGAAGGCGGCGTATTTACTGCTGACCGCGCACGGTCGGCATTTCCAGTGCCAGACACCACTAGTTGCGATGTTTCAGGCACACGCTGCTCCTCCTTTACGCCGCAAGGCCGGTTTATTTTAGGCCCCAATTTTGATTTTGCCGACCTGACTCTTAATCAAGGGGCGTTGAATGACGGGGGCGCGAATATTCCAGTCTTTGATCCGAATAACCCAACCGGCGGAGACTTCAGTGGTTTCACCTCTGCGGATCGTTTCAATTACAACGGCCTGGGCTTTAACTATCTACGTACGCCAAGTGAGCGTGTAAATCTGTTTACGCATGTTGACTATGCTTTAACCGAAGACATCAATTTGTTTGCACGCGCGTCGTATACCAATCGAACCTCAGATACGCGTGGCGCGCCTGAGCCGCTGTGTTTGGGTAATGGCTGCGGTAATCGTATTTTGGATAACTTCTTTATTTCAGCGAACAACCCGTATAATCCGTTCGGCGTCGATTTGTCGGTCGCCAATGGCAATCTGGAGTTCTTTGGTCGTCGTCCACTTGAGTCTGGCCCGCGCTTGTTTTCGCAAGATGTCGACACGTATTTTTTCAGTACTGGCTTAGAAGGTAAGTTCGAATTGGGTGATCGCTCATTCTTCTGGGATGCCACGGTGAGCTACGGCGACAATCAGGGTTTTCAGGAGAAGCAAAACTCGCACAACGCAGCCCGTCTGCAAGTCGCGATGGGTGATCCATCGGTATGTGCGGCGACACCAAACTGCGTGCCGTTCAATTTCTTCGGCGGCCAGGGGCCTGATGGCAACGGCTCCATCACGCAAGAAATGCGTGATTTTGTCACTTACACGCAGCGTGACTTTAGTGAGCAAACCTTGTCGGATTTCGCCTTTAACATCTCGGGTGATCTAGCGACCTTGCCTGCTGGTCCATTGGCGTTTGCTGCGGGTTTCGAGTATCGCGATCATGAAGGTGCGTTCCGTCCTGACCCAATTGCGGCGCGCGGCGAAACAGCCGGTATTCCATCCGGTGCCACTCAGGGTGCCTTCGATGTGACCGAAGTCTATGGTGAGTTGAATATCCCGATTGTTGCTGATGTTGCGTTTGCACGGTATTTGGAGGCGAACGTCGCGGTTCGTTCGTCAGATTACAGTACCTCCGGATCTGAGGGTACCTATAAAGTTGGCCTCTTATGGCAGATCACCAACGACCTTTCAGTTCGTAGTTCGATTTCCACTGGTCTGCGGGCACCAGGCATTGGTGAATTGTTTGGCGGTGCAGCACGGGAAGACTTCACCTTCCTTGATCCCTGTGCCGATTACCTAGGGCAGTTAGGCTCGAACAATGGAGGCCGCGATGCACCGCAGCCACAAAATGTGATCAACAACTGTTCAGCACTGGGTGTGCCAGCGGGCGTCGCACAAACTAACCCGCAATTGTCAGCCGTGTCGGCAGGAAACTCGAATTTAAAAGCAGAGACGTCCGAAAGCTGGACCGCGGGCCTGGTGTACAACCCAGATGTCGATTGGGCTGATCGTTTTACAGCGTCAGTGGATTTCTACGATCTTGAGATTGATGATGCGATTCAAGGTCTTGATCCGGGTGATGTGTTAACGGCCTGTGCGAACACCGGTGATCCGTTCTTCTGTAGTGGCATTGAGCGCAGTTCGTCGGGTCGTGTGAACCTGGTGAATAACCAACTGCAAAACATCGGTGGCATTGAAGCCTCTGGCGCGGATGTGATGTTCAATTATCACACCAACCCATTCACTGCTGGTCAATTCACTGCGCGCGTGAACGCGACGTTTCTGGATAAATACATTGAGCGCACTGCAAACCCAGATGGTAGTGAAACCATTAACGATCTGACTGGTCGTCATACGGATGAGACCTTTGAGCGTGCATTTCCAGAACTGCGTATGACCACCACGCTCGGCTGGCGCAGCAATGCCAATTGGGACGGTTCAGTGAGCTTCCGTTACACTGATAGCATGGAAACGGCGTCTGGCGATGAGTTGGATTCAGTCGTCTTCACTGATGTTCAATTCAGCTACGTGCCACCGATCGCGGATAATGCAATCAAATTGACCGTTGGTTTCAACAACGTGTTTGATGAAGATCCACCGGTACTGGATACCAGTCTTGTGGGCATGAGTTTGGTGTCGCATGACATCCCGGGTCGTGTTGGGTATTTGCGTGTGAGTTTCACGCCGGGTGCAAATTAACCGACTCAGATTCACTAAAACAAAAAAGGCGCTGTCGTTGTCGACAGCGCCTTTTTTATGCATCGTACGGTTTAGTATAGGTAGATCAGTAACCTGGCCAGGCCTCTTCTTCGGCAATGAATTGAGCCAGTTGCGTAATCACATGGAAGCCGTTATCTGAGTTGGTCATGATTGCCACGCCCATGCCTGCAGACATGTGCCCTTTGATCAAGGTTTGGAAGCCTTGATTCGCGCCGCCATTAGTAAAGTAGGCGTGTTTGCCGTGTTTTTCAATGTCAAAGCCCAGTGCGTATTGATACGCGATTGGTGTCATCAATTCGTTGGCTGATTCGCGACTTAGGCCAATCGCTGACGCACCACGCAGTGCATTCTGGATCTCGACGACAAACCGAGCTAAGTTCTCGGCGGTGCTCCAGCCCCCAGCAGCAGCAAGCTCGGGGTAATCGAAATGCTTTTCTCTGAGCGGTGCGCCGAGCTTAGTGTGGCCGACGCTGGCGCGACGCAAAAGGTGCTGCGGTAACGGGAGTTCAAAACTCGTATTACTCATGCCCAGCGGTTTGAATATCGACGTGTCTAGGGCGTTGGCGAAGGAGGTGCTACGCAAATCCATCAGTGCTTGCTGAATAACAGAGTAACCACCTGCAGAATAGCTATACACCTTGGGTGTGCCATTCATGATGACGGACGGGTCGTTATTCGGTGTTTGGCCATTTAGAATCTGCCGAATGGTCGGTAGTTTGCTGCCGTGCGGATAGCCTCCGTACACGGTGATGTTGGTCCCAGCAGTATGGCTCAACAACATTTCTGGTGAAATTCGGTGCTCACTCTCATAACGGTCCTCGACTAAACGCCATGATTTAAGAATGGTGTTAATGTCGGCATTGGGGCTAATTTGAAGATCTTGCAGTGCCTTCATCATGGCCACAGCCGTGAGTGACTGACTTACAGACCCAAGCTGGTATAAGGTTGTGTCGGTCGCTTCAAGGTTGGATGCGCTGTTGCTCTCACCGATAGTGATCACCCTTTTAATTTTGAAATCTTCGATGATAGCCACGCTGACCGATGGGATCTTGTGCTGTTTCAGGAATGCGGGAATGTCATTAAAGCTTTCAATGGTCTTTTTACCTTCTGGCTCGCAGCCCGATAGAATCAATAGGCCTGCCAGAATGGATAGAGAGTGTCGTATGTGCTGGCGAAATCCTGCGCGCTTCAACAACTGACGATGGTAAGTTGGCATGGGGAACAACCTCCAAGTGGGTAGGGTATTGTCAGAGTAGGGTATGGTTAACTGTTTATACTACCAGCTTCACACGGGATGCCCAAGCGAGCATGGCGTGAAGCTGGGTATCACTGTTTGCGGCTTATTTTGCGCTTAGCGACTTAACCAGGGTTAGCGTACCGAATACGCTGGCATCAATATAACCTCGGTTTTTGTCGCCATTAACGGGTTCGACGTCGTGCGAACCAATAAAGTGTTCTCGTCCTGAGAAGCCATCGCTGTCACAATAAGCCAGCATAAACCCCAGCTTTTTACCGGTTTGAAGTTTGACTGGATTTGCTTTGTTGTCGGTGTCAGTGAATGTATCTGGGTAAATGCTGATCGCTGCTTCCCAAATAATTTTGTTACCGCTTTCCTCGCTGCGTTTCCAGCTGCTGGTTACGTGGTCGTTTAGTGTGCGCGGTTTCCCGTCGCTATTAAAATCGACCGATTGATTGTCCAGCGCAATGTGGTACGCAAACGCATTGTAGCTGGCAAGGTGGTTGCCGCCCGACTTGTCTTCATCAATAAAGACTTCAAGCGTGTCATCGTCCCAGTAGGAATCCAATGGGTCTGGGTGCGTATCAATGATGACATCGTCGGTGATTTCTGCCAGTAGATATAGTTTGCTCTGGGTCCAAACGACTTTGTATCGCCCCTGAAAATCCTCGGTGCTCGGTGTCTCACCTAGAATTATTTGATCAATCGGTGCCCATTCCGCCAGTTGCCAAGCAGGGTCACTAGCGCGGCCATCGATCGATGGGGTGGTCTCGGTCAAGGGCGCCTCGTAAGCAAGGGTTGGTGCACATGCAAAGATAAGCGCGCCAAACAGAAGATTGGTGATGAGTTTTTTATTCATTTCTTTCCATGATAAAGGTTAGTGAAGCGCGAGAAGTATACCGAATACGCCAGAGGAACCGCTAGGTGACGATTTTCAAACACTGAAATTAGTGGGTGGCGAGCGTATAAATTTATGTAGACGCACTTAGTTAGTCGCCGCCAAACAGGCCGACCAGTATATTCGTCCCCGAAGCGAATGATCTGACTCAGAAAATTCAGCTTCGGGTGTAGTACGGGTTCCTCTTCTCCTCCTCTCTCCTCCCCCCCAAGGAAGAGGGACCTAGTCCAACAACGCTGACCTTGCGATTAAGAGGTCAGCGTTGTTGAGCAACCTGTTTCTGGTTCTGCGTCTAGGCACTTAGCCAATATTCAAAATTATCCTTGTGGATGGAATAAGCCGACATTTATTTCGATGAGCGTTTACAATACGCTCGAGAGGGCGGTCGCGCAAAAATGCTTGTGCACACAGCGGCCGAAAGCGAATCCAGATTTGAGGAGAGTTAAGCATGAGTAAGTTTCGTGCCGGCGTGTTGTATGGTCAGGAATTAATTGACGTCTACGAGGATGCCAAAGCTAATGGCTATGCCTTACCAGGTGTCAATGCCGTGGGTACCAGTACGGTCAACGGCATACTAGAAACCGCGGCAAAAGTAGAATCGCCAGTGATCGTGCAATTGTCATTTGGTGGTGGTCACTTTTATGCCGGCAAGAGCTTGCCGAATGATAACTTGCAAGCCTCCGCAGCTGGCTGTCTGTCGGCCGCGCATCACGTGCATCAGTTGGCTGAAATGTACGGTGTTTCCGCGATTTTGCATACCGATCATTGTTCTTTATCTAATATTTCCTGGATAGACCATCTACTTGATTATCAAGAAAAATATTATGAGCAATTTGGTCGACCCCTGTTTAGTTCACACATGCTGGATTTGTCGGAAGAGTCGCTGGAAGAAAACATTGAAATCTGCGAGAAATACCTAACTCGCATGAGCAAAATTGATGTCGGGTTGGAAATCGAGCTGGGTATCACTGGTGGTGAAGAAGATGGCGTCGATAACTCTGAAGTAGACAGTAGTAAGCTGTACACGCATCCGCACGATGTGTACTACGCCTACGAGCGACTAAGTAAAATTAGCCCTAATTTTACGGTGGCCGCCGCCTTTGGGAATGTGCACGGTGTGTACAAGCCAGGGAATGTGAAGTTGTCTGTGGAGATTCTAAAAAATTCACAGAATTATGTGGCGGATAAAATTGGCCGCAGTGGCGAGAAGCCGGTGAGCTTTGTGTTTCATGGGGGCTCTGGCTCATCCGAAAAAGACATCAGCTTATCGATTGACTACGGGGTTATTAAGATGAACCTCGATACCGATATGCAATGGGCTTTCAACTGCGGCTTGCGTGATTATTTCTCGGAGTATCAGGGCTATCTCGCGACGCAAATCGGAAATCCGGACGGAGACGATTTACCGAACAAAAAGTACTACGATCCACGTAAAATGCTGCGCAAGGCAGAAGAATACTTCGTTGCCCGCCTAGAAAAATCATTTGCGGATTTGAAGTGTATTGGGCGAAATCGCTAGCAATATGTTTTGATGTAAGTCGGTCAAAGGCCGCAAAAACCACCGAATTGGTTGATTTTTAAACATTAAATTCGGTTTGACTGGTTTCAAACGCTTTTTAAGTTTTGTGGATTTTGGTATAATTCTGCCGTAGTCGATTTTTGTTGTTCCTGCAAGCTTTTATTTTTAACTCAATTGCAGGAGCGTTTGGGAATGATTTTCGGCTATCAATACTGGTCAACAATGAGACTTAGTGCTTATTGAGTTTAGGCGGTTGGTTGCGTGAACTAGACCAGAATATGGGATGTGTTTCTGCGGGGGGACTGGTATGTGATGTCAGTAGTGGATGCAGGGATACATTGGGTAATGGTGTGGGGATCATAAAGCTTGGTTGGTACTTGCTTAGGACTCGCACTGGGTGTAGGCACTCCCATGGGTTGCCTTTACTTACTTGAGGGTTGTTGAATAGCAAGAGTGTTGGGGTTCGCATAACCTCTGGCATGTCGTTGATTGCCAGAATAGTGCGTTCGGCTGCGTCAGTTTCGCACAGTTTCACTTCTTCATTAAAAACGTTCTAAGTCTTAATCTGGCTTGGCGTTCGCTTGCATTCTCCATTTCTTCAGATCAGCACGTAGCACCAGGCTTCGTTGGTGGCGTGTGCGTCCGAAGAAGTGCGCTCTCTTGGGCTATCACAATTTAGCTGCCGAGAACGGTGGGTTTTCAGATGAAAAGAGTTCAAAACGGGTTGGAGCTCGCGCGCAATCGCGCGGGTAGAGTAAATGCTGCGGGCGTATCACGTGCTTCTGCGTTACGCCGTGATGTCGATTCAAACTCCAAAACACCCTATAGATTGTTGACTGCGTTTGCAGTGTCAGCAATGGTAGCCCTTGGTGCGATGCAAGACGTTTCAGCATCCGAGGAGTTTCTGGTTCCGTTGCCTGGCGATCACGCTCAGGACTTTTTAGAAGGAATTTCATCAACAACCAACTGTCCAGGATTTCCAGCGCCCAACCCAGACCAGCCAATGAACTCTGTGACAGACTTCGTGGCACGGGTGAATAACACCATCATCGTCATCGATCACTGGGAAGACGGTTACGAGCCGAATATTGCGGGCATTGCAGACGGCGATATTCCGACTCAATCAACTACGCGAATCTACGGTGACGGTAATGTGGCTAACGGCGCGGCACCGGGCGTGACGGTAGATGCCAATGATGTGCTGCTACAAGGTCAGGTGGTGGTATTTGAAGAGTCAATTAATACCGACACACAGCTCAATGATGTTGAAATCACCGGTGCTGCAATTACCGGTGGTGGTACCCGTACTCGTGACGGCGTGGACGGCGCTGACCGTATTTTCGCCACCGAAACAATTAACGTGACGCGTGCCCAGTGGGCTGGTACGTATGATCCTAATAACGTGGGTACCAGTCAGTCTGGCACCCTGTTTGCCGGTGCCTTCGAGTTATTTCCGCAGTCTCAGTGGGGTGAAAGCTTTACACTCCCGGTCGGCGAAGATTCTGGCGCGCCTGAATTTGAATGGACTGGTGTCACAATTATGGCAGCGCGCGACGGCACCAGTGTCTCAGTGGACGCGAATGCTGACGGTGACTTCACTGATCCCGGTGATATCAATGGCCAAGTTATCAATCGTGGTCAAACCATTGAAGTGAGTGGTCGAAACGATATTGGCGGTTCAGGAACCGGTATGAATGGCGGCGCGCGGATCTTTAGCTCCGACATCGTGCAAGTCAATATTCTCAGCGGGCAGGAGTGTACGACGTATGCTTCGCGCTGGTTTACGCTATTCCCGGACGCCTTGCTCGGTAACACCTATTACGAACCTGTTTCCACGCCAGCTGGCGCGGAGACATTGATCTATTTGTACAACCCTTCGCCAAACCCGATCACGATTAATTGGGAAACCTCTGCCGGTGTGCAGACCCCGATTGTCGTGCAAGCGAATGAAACGGTGTCGCAACAGATTCCGACCGGTACGGGTGCAAAATTTTACACAGGCACGACCGCGACATTTGGTGCGTTAACTGTCACTGACGCAGATAATACCGCGCACGACTGGGGGCATGCCTCGACGTCAAATCGTTTAATGGGTAATGTAGTTCAGGTTGGATATGCGGAAGGAGATGATCCGTCCAAGACTGGTCCTTCGGTAACAGCTTCTGCCGGTAATGGTGTGGTTTTCTGGGGGCGGTACAACGGCACATTCAACAGCACTAATAATAATTACGGCGGTGTAGATGCCACTGGTACCACCAACCAAATCGGATTGGCCGGTAACGGTGGTACTGATTTCGGTATGGTCCTTCAGGGTTTTGTGAAGTTGGATCAGGTGGGTACCTATACGTTTGCGACCACCTCCGATGATGGTTCACGCCTCTATATTGAT